>JBKHVY010000095.1:0-9541 GCA_046569805.1 Bacteriovoracia bacterium
ATGGAGCGCGGGAGCTGGCGCCCGTTCCCGAGCTTCGAGAAGTACAACGGCAACACGCCTCGCTACGATGCCTTTCCTTCGGGCCACGTCATGGCCGCGACCATTACGATGACTGTGATTGCCGAGCGCTACAAAGAGTATGCTGTCCCTGTCTACGCGGTAGGAGGAACCCTCATCACCGCCCTGGGCTGGCAGATGATCAACAACGGCGTGCACTGGATCAGTGACTATCCGCTGGCGATCGGCATGGGCATGCTCTACGGAAAGATCGCTTCCCGCATGGGCCAGAAGAAAAAGAAGGACGACGCCACCACGCAGAAGGGACTCGACTGGGAGTTCATCCCGACCATGCAGTACGGGACTCCCATGATGACGGCCGTTGCGGAGTTCTAGGCCCTCGCCTTGAGGTCCTTCTTATACTGATCGAGCTGCGCCTTCACCTTCGGTAGTAGGATGTAGCACGCCATGATATTCGGCAGCGCCAGGAGACCGTAGACCGCGTCCGAGAGGTTTAAGACTACGTTCAACTGTGCGATGGCGCCGATGAAGATGAAGGCGATGAAGACGTAGCGGTAGGCGGGGATCCACTTATCACCAAAGATAAAGGTCACGCCCTGCTCGCCGTAGTAGCTCCAGGAGATCAGCGTGGAGAACGCGAAGAGGGTCTCCGTCGCCGTGACGATCCAGCGGCCCGTGGGCCCCATGACACTCTCGAAGGCCTGGGCGGTCATCTCGGAGCCAGCGGGCACGCCCTCGGCGCTCCACACTCCAGTTAAGAGGAGAGCGATCGCCGTGATGCTACAGACGATGATGGTATCGATGAACGGTTCTAAGAGCGCCACGAGGCCCTCTTGCACGGGACTCGACTTCGCCGCCGAGTGCGCCATGGCCGACGAGCCCATGCCCGCTTCGTTGGAGAACGTAGCGCGTCGGATGCCCATGATCAGCACGTCTTTGAAGGCGGCACCTGCGAACCCACCGACCGCAGCCGTCCCGGCGAAGGCGCCGTTGAGGATCATGGAAAACATCTCGGGCACTCGTCCAATGTGAACGACGATGATGACAATCGCGCCGATGAGATAGAGGCCAACCATCGCCGGCACGAGCTTCTCTGTGACCTTGCCGATGCGCTTGATACCGCCGATGAGAATCAGGAAAGCGCCAACGCAGAAGATGAGGCCTGAGGCCCACTCCGGAATACCCGCCGACGCCTTAATGACGGAAGCCATTTGGTTTGCCTGGAACATGTTCCCGGCGCCGAAGGACGAGAGAATGGTGAAGAAAGCGTAGAGCCAGGCGATGGGATAGAAGTTTTTTGAAAGGGCGTTCTTGATCACGAACATCGGGCCCCCGTGGACCACACCCTCGGGTGTCACGTCCCGGTAGCTCAACGAAAGAGTCACTTCCGTGAACTTCGTGCACATGCCGATGAAGCCCGCGACCCACAGCCAGAAGACGGCACCGGGGCCCCCGAGCGAGATAGCAACCGCCACACCGGCGATGTTACCAAGGCCCACAGTGGCCGAGAGGGCAGCGCAGAGCGCCTGGAAGTGAGAGATCTCGCCTTTGTCGTCGGCCTTATCGTATTTACCGAAGACGATGTCGATGGCGTGCTTAAAGAAGCGGATCTGCGGAAAGCCGAAGTACACGGTAAAGATGATGCCCGAGCCGACTAAGAGCACGACCAAGGGAACGCCCCACACGAGGCCCACGAATTCTCCGGTCAACTGTTCTAAGTTTTGCAGCATGCGATCTCCTTCAAGTATTTGGTCTTTTAGGAGATCATCCCCGAAATCATTCGTAAATTAAGATTTGCTTTCTTTTTTCCAGGTAGTCGCTCATTCCGGGTTTCATGAGTGCATCGTAGTCTGCGCGCGATCCATTTTTTTCAACCCACAGGCGCAACTGATCCGTGCCATTGATGAGATCGATCGGCATACGGTCATACTCATACTCATAAGGCGGCTGCTTCCACTGAAAGTCCGCTCCGAGGTGATGATAGAACTCGCGACACAGGGTCTGACATAGACGCCAGGGTTCAAACTTTTGACGGTTTGTCACATGGATCTGAAAGCCACCGCAAGGAAGACCTTGGTGTTTCTGGAAGGTCGGAAGGAACACCAGTGGGCGCAGGACAAAACCTTCAAGCTCTTCGCGCTTCAAGATGGGCCTGAGCTTATCGTGGAATGAGAAGGCCTCAAGCTTTGGGTGGCCCACGATCTCAAGGCTGCGCGTCGTGCCGCGGCCCTCAGAGATGTTAGTGCCTTCATAGAGAACGGTTCCGACGAAGGTGTACGCCGCTTCCACGGTCGCGAGATTCGGT
The DNA here is from genome assembly GCA_046569805.1 of Bacteriovoracia bacterium. GTDB lineage: Bacteria > Bdellovibrionota > Bacteriovoracia > Bacteriovoracales > Bacteriovoracaceae > UBA6144. The sequence continues at coordinate 2,324 of JBKHVY010000095.1, forward strand.
GACGGGAGAACCCACGGGAGGGCCGTGTCTTCATAGGACATCGAGCGCTTCCAGCCCTGCATCTCGATGACCTCGAGGTTGCAGTCGGGCGCGGTCCAGAACTTCTTATTCATGCGCGCCACTTCGCCCATGGTCAGGCCGTGGCGCACGGGCATGGCGTGGCGGCCGACGAAGGAGTCGAACTTCATGTCCAGCACGTTGCCTTCGATGGTCACGCCGTCGATGGGGTTCGGGCGATCGAGGATCACGACCTGGACTCCCGCTTTTTGGCAAGCCTCCATCATGTAGGTCATGGTGTAGATGTAGGTGTAGATCCGCGTCCCGACGTCCTGGAGATCGACGAAGACGTGGTCGAGGCCCTGGAGCATCTCTTGGGTCGGGATGCGCGTCTCCGAGTAGAGCGAATAGACCTGGAGCTTGAAGTAGGGGTGGATGGTGTGCTTGGATTCCACCATGTTGTCTTGCACGTCGGTCACGAAGCCGTGCTGGGGACCGAAAACTTTAATCAAGCGATCGCCGAAGACACGTTTGAGCGCCAAGAGGCCGTGCTCGATCTCGGGTGTGACTGAGGCGGCGTGGCACAGGTAGCCAATCTTGCCCGGAAATTTCTTCTGCAGGTCCTTATCGTTAAGAAGTCGCTCGAGACCGGTTACAACTTTCGATGTCATGGCAATGGCCCTTTCCTGTTCAGCTGGATATGATTTTGCACATATCTTAGCCTTTTCTTTGGAGTGAAGTCCATGGTTCAAACGCGTGCCCTCGGATTACTCTCGTTTCTGTTTTTTGCCTTCGGCTTCATTACCTGCCTGAACGATCTTCTGGTGCCGCACTTAAAGAACTCCTTCGAACTCGACTTCACGCGCTCGATTCTGGTGCAGTTCTGTTTCTTCATGGCCTACTTTGTGATCTCACCTCCCGCCGGAAAGATCGTCGAAAAACTCGGCTACAAAAAAGGTGTTACCACGGGTCTCGTCATCATGGCCGTGGGCTGTGGTCTCTTTGGCCCGGCGGCCTTGTGGCACTCGTTCCCCTTATTCCTGACCGCGCTTTTTATCCTGGCCGGCGGGATTGCTCTGCTCCAAGTGGCGGCCAATCCCTACATCGCACGCCTAGGAAACCCTGCCACGGCCTCACGGCGTCTGACGCTGGTGCAGGCGTTCAATTCTCTTGGAACAGCGATTGCTCCCTGGCTCGGCGCCCTTTTGATTTTCCGTGCCGGCTTCTCGGGAGCAGAGTCGGTGGTGGCCCCGTACTTAGGTCTCGCAGGTCTACTTTTGTTGCTCGCACTTTTGGTGCAACTCACGACGCTTCCGGAGATCATCGAAGAGGACAGTGGGGAGGCGGTGAAGGGAAAACTTAAAGACTACCCGCACCTCATCCTCGGGATCCTGGGGATCTTCTTCTACGTCGGCTCGGAAGTGGCGATCGGAAGTTTCCTGGTGAGTCTCATGGGACTGGCGGAAATGGGATCGATGGATGAGGTCACGGCTGCGAAGTACGTCTCCATCTACTGGACGGGTGCGATGGTCGGGCGCTTCGCGGGCTCGGCGTACATGCAGAAATTCGGTCCGGCACGCACGCTCCTTTTGCACGCTCTGGCGGCCGTCGCCATGATCGTCGCTTCGCTTGTGCTCTCGGGGTTTGCGGCACTGAGCTGCCTCCTCTTCGTGGGCTACTGCAACTCCATCATGTTCCCGACGATTTTTACCCAGGCGCTTGAAGGCGTGGGTAGCTACACTAAAAAAGGCTCGTCACTTCTATGCATGGCCATCGTCGGTGGGGCGCTCGTGCCGCTGGTTCAGGCACAGATTGCAGATAGTTCCATGGGACTTCGCGCCTCCTACATCGTCCCCTTAGTGGGCTACGTCTATATTGCCTTCTTTGCCCTGACGCGCACCCGGAGTTCACGATGAAAGCACGCCTTGCGATCGGAATTGATATCGGCGGGACCAACACGAAGCTCGCACTCGTGACCGTCGAAGGTGTGGTGCGCGGAGCGCGCAGCTTCAAGACCAAAGACTTCCCGGACTTCCCGAGCTACCTCGCAGAGCTCTCGCGCCAGATTCAAGAACTGGTGGAGCTTAAAAAAACCACGTCTCTTGCGGAGATTCCTATCGCCGGCATTGGTGTGGGTGCACCGAATGCGAACTGGAACACTGGCGAGATCGTGAGTCCCGTCAATCTACGGTGGGGACGCGTGGATCTTGCGCACCAGCTCGAGGTCGCAACGGGCCTACCCGTGGAGCTCGACAACGACGCCAACACCGCGGCGATCGGTGAGGCGCTCTTCGGCGTCGCCAAGGGCGTGCGCGACTTCGTGATGGTCACACTGGGGACCGGTGTGGGCACCGGCGTCTTCGCCGAGGGCCAGATCATCCGTTCTCAAAACGGCAAAGCGGGTGAGGGAGGCCACATCGTGATCGAGCCCCGCGGCCGTGCCTGTGCCTGCGGAGGGCTTGGGCACCTGGAGAGCTACGCGTCCTCACAGGGCGTCGAGCAGACGGCTCTCGAAGTTTTCCAGAAACCGCTCACCGCCAAAGAAGTCTCTGATCTCTTCAACTCTGGTGATCTGTCCGCTACTCAAGTGGTGGAGCGCACGGCGGAATGGTTGGGCCTCGGGCTTGCGACCATGGCTGCCGTTCTCAATCCGACGCTTTTTGTTCTGGCCGGTGGCGTGTCGCAGATCTCCGAGGACTTCGAGAAGCGTGTGCAGCATTGGCTGGATCACTATGCCTTTAAGGCGATTCGCCACGAGGCGCGTGTGCGCTCCACCTCGATCAGCCCGGATACGGGCTCGGTGTTGGGATCGGCGGCTTTGATTCTCCACAGCAAAGGCTAAAGAAAATAGACGGTCGAAGAGACCCCGTGTTAACGTTTTTCTAAGGGGAATTCTATGCACCAATATCATGAGCTGCTGCGCCGAGTGATGAGTGAAGGAACCAAAAAAGAAGATCGCACCGGCACCGGAACGATCTCGGTCTTCGGTCACCAGATGCGCTTCGACCTCGCTCAGGGCTTCCCCCTGGTGACCACCAAAAAAATTCACATGAAGAGCGTCGTCCACGAACTGCTGTGGTTCCTCCAGGGCGACTCCAACATCAAGTACCTCAAGGACAACGGCGTCTCCATCTGGAACGAGTGGGCCGACGAGGACGGGAACCTCGGGCCCGTCTACGGCGTGCAGTGGCGCTCGTGGAAAACCCACGACGGCCGCACCGTGGATCAGATCAAGAACCTGATCGAGATGATCAAGACCAACCCCGACTCCCGCCGCCTCATCGTCTCCGCCTGGAACGTGAGCGACGTGGACAAGATGGCCCTTCCGCCGTGCCATACGCTCTTCCAGTTCTACGTCGCTAATAACAAGCTCTCCTGCCAGCTCTACCAGCGCTCGGCGGACATCTTCCTCGGCGTGCCCTTCAACATCGCCTCCTACGCGCTCCTCACCATGATGGTGGCACAGGTCTGTGGGTTGGGACTCGGTGACTTCGTGCACACCATGGGGGACGCGCACCTGTACTCGAACCACCTCGAGCAGGCGCAGCTGCAGCTCACGCGCGAACCCTTCGCGCTCCCGACGCTAAAAATTAATCCTGAGGTCAAAGACATCTTCGGCTTTAAGTACGAAGACTTCACCCTTGAGAACTATCAGGCCCATCCACACATCAAAGCACCAGTGGCGGTATAACATGCGCGTATCCATGATCGTGGCCAAGAGTCGAAACGGCGTTATCGGCGTCGGCAACAAACTTCCCTGGTCCCTTAAAGCAGACCTCGCGAACTTTAAGAAAGTGACGATGGGTCACCATATGATCATGGGTCGCAAGACCTTCGAGTCCCTCGGCGGCAAGCCGCTCCCGGGCCGCATGCACCTCGTGCTCTCGGGGACGCCGCAGGCGGCGACGGAGAACGTCATCTGGTTTACCTCCGTTTTCCGGGCGCTGAAGCACGCGGAACGCCAGGGCGAAAAAGAAGTCTTCATCATCGGCGGCGCGCAGATCTATAAGGCCTGTCTGTCGCTCGTCGATCGGCTGTACTTAACCGACGTTGATGTGGAGGTCAAAGGCGATACGTATTTCCCCACACTCTCGCTCAAGAACTGGAACCTCGTGAGTGAAACGATGGTGAGCGCAGATGCGGAGAATCAGCATCCGTTCATCATGCGGATCCTGGACCGTAAGAAGACCTAATGCGAGTCTTTTTCTTCATCCTCTTCTCGCTGAGCGCCCACGCCCAGATCGAGGGCCGCTGGCTCACCGAGGACAAGACGGGCACCATCGAGATCTTCAAAGAGAAGGATCGCTTCTTCGGCAAGATCGTCGGCGGCACGCCCCGGGGTGACGGGTTCGATCGCAAGAACCCAGACGAGAAGCTGCGTAGCCGCGAGGTCATGAACCTCGTAATCATGCGCGATCTTAAAAAAATTGATGAAACGCATTTTGCGGATGGAAAAATCTACGACCCTGATTCCGGGAACACCTACTCATGCAAACTCACTCTCGAAAGTCCCACGAAACTCACGCTCCGAGGCTTCCTCGGAATCTCTCTCTTCGGCCGCTCCGAGACCTGGACCAGGGTGGTGCCGTGAAGCTGTGGGGCTTCTTCTTCGTTCTCTGGCTGGCGCTCTGTGGTGCGGCCTGGCTGTGGCTGCACCCCGAAGTGTCGCTGCCGTTCTTCACTCCCGAGGTTTCAGAGGCGCAGATGGGAATTCTTCCGGGAGATCTTCCCGGCTACGATGCGCCACCTTCGACACAGATCATTCCGGTTGAAACTCATTAACCACTACTAAGCGCGGCTTAATACTTAAAGCTTGCTGAAATCTTTAGCGCCACTGATTGCAGGCAGCTATCTCTCGTTCATGGTTTTTGGGCCTAAGCCTTCGTGCGTAAGTCCAGTATTTCAGGACGAATCTTATTTTTTTCCATCGTGCGCACTCAATGCGCCCTTAAGCTCGACTCTAGCTCTTGCACTTTCATGAGGAGAACCCATGGCCGACGGATTCAACTACAGCATCATCCAGAAAGGCCCCGTTGCCGTGGTCACCTTACAAGGACGCCTCTCCAAAGATTCCGTCGCCGTGCTGGATAAGTGCCAGCAGGAACTCGTAGGAATTAACTCCAAGAACGTCATCCTCATCTTCAAAGACGTCGACGAGGTCGACCACGTGGCGTTTCGCGACCTGACGCTCTTACAGACGAACGTGCGCAAGAACGGCAAGGCCTTGTTCCTCGCAGGGCTTACTCCGTACCTCAAAAAATATCTCGGGGATAAAGGCATCATCCGCGACGGAGAGTGTAAGGGAAGCCTCGCGGAGGCGCTCAAGGCGACGGGGATTCAAGTCGCCTAGCGCTGGCAGCTCGGACAGTAGTAGGTCCCGCGCTGCGCGAGGGTGATCTTCTTTACGGGTGTCGTGCCGCAGAGTTGGCAGATCTTTTGGTAGAACACCACGAGGTGTGAGACGCCCAGCCCCTTTTCGCCGGAGGTGTCGCGGTAGCCGCCCTGAAACGTCGTGCCGCCGCTCTCGAGCGCGGGGTTCAGGACCGCGCCGATGGCCGCGAAGATGCGCGGGAACTCCTCGCGCTTGATCTTTCCGCACTTGCGCGTGGGACGAATCCCTGCGCGCGCGCAGATCTCGTTGGCGATGTAGTTGCCGGAGCCGGCGAAGAGCTTCTGGTCGAGGAGAGTGACCTTGAGGGCGCGCTCCGGGAAGCGCTTAAGCGCCTCGGTGACTTCGGTCTCGGTCATCGTCGCGAGGTCGTTACCGAGCTCCTGGAGTTTCGCCGCTGCGGCCGCGCTGTCGAAGTGGTAGAGGTGCCCGAAGCGGCGCGGGTCATTGTAGGTGAGGCTAAAGGCACCCGTGGGGTTTGTGCCCTGGAGGATGATGTGCGAGTGCTTCATCTCCACCGCCTCAGGCGCCACGAGCCAGGTGCCGGTCATCCCAAGGTGCGAGAGCAAGTGGCTGCCGTCGCTTAAGACGAAGTCGAGCATCTTGCCTTTGCGTTCGATGCGAATGAGCGTGAGACCCTCGACTTTGAGAGGTGTGTGGAGGATGTCTTTTTTTGCTTCTTTGGTGACAAGTGCGGAGTCGATCTTCAGCGGAAGATGTGCGGAGAGTTGATTCTTGATGGTTTCGACTTCGGGGAGTTCGGGCATGCTACTTATCCATCTGGAATCATTTTTTTTTCAGTGTTTCTTTTCCGACTTTTCCGATTTTATTCCCGATCTTCTTTAAGTCGGGCATAAGGCCATTTGAGCTGTTATGCACTATTTTAGGTCCTTGGCTTGCGATATGTCCTCAGGGGTAATGATCCTAAGTATTATATCTAAAATCTAGCTTTACGAAAAAAATTATCGTGTTCGAAGTACCCTGATTCGAACACGATAATTTTTTATAAGTAATTCATGTTCCAAAAATTACATGTCACTGTGCTTAGATTTCTTGAAGCTCATTTCTTGAATGTGATAATTTTATTTTTGGTAAGCAAAATAGGTAAGAATGTTTATTTATGATAAATTCATTCAGAGGTTATGATGTTAAGAAGTGTAATTAAGAGTACGCCGGTCAGAGCGTTGCTTCTGGTGTATTTTGTAGTCATGCTGGTTTTTTATCCAATCTCTCGAATGTATGCTAACGAATACGAGACCGTGCCCATAAAGCTTGAATTTACTTTTTTTATGGTCTTCGTTGGGCTGTTAAGTAATGCGGGGATTCTTCTGGCATCTTTCGATTGGGGGCTCCGGCACAAAAAGATCACCTTTGGCGCATTGGCCGTATCCGCTCTCCTGAACGCTTTTTTATTGCTTGCTACCAATGGTAACCCGCTTCAATTCGTTTCTTACGAGTATTGGAATACCATCAGGAATCTATGCTTCTACGGAGTATTTCTTGTGAGTGGAGTTCTTTGTATTCTCGTTGGAAGGTATCAAAATGAATCTCCCTAGAGCTGGATTAAAGATTTTAGATCTTCGCTTGGACGCAAGAGACGAACTCTATCTGATGATTGATAAGCATTATAAGTCATTGCCAAAAGACGCTTCTGGGAAAATTGACCCAGAAGCACTAGGCCTTGTTGATAATGATATAGATGCGCTAAGGCACTCATACGTCAGCGCTGTCTATGTGATCGAGTTCGGTCAGCAAACGGCTGAACTACTTGGCTGATTAAATGAACTAGACCTGAGGGGGAATGAATTAAAATCTCGCAATATGGATTTATG
>JBKHVY010000096.1:0-9453 GCA_046569805.1 Bacteriovoracia bacterium
TCGACTCTTCACGCGGGGAAGATCACATCGTTCTTATCGAAGCGCCTTAAGGATTAAGGCGCGCGAGGAGTTCTTGGCGGAAGTCTTCGCGCTGCTGGGGAGTGAGCTCCAGGCGCTCGAGCTCAATCAGAAGCTGGCCCACTTCGGCGTGACCCAGTTTACGGTATCCGGCGCGCTTAAACCAGGCGTTGCCCCAGCGCTTACTGGGAATCTTCCACGGTGATAGGCTGCCGAGCTGCACACCTCGGAAGAAGAGTTCTGCGACTTTTGGGCCCGCCTTGGCCTCGACACAACTGCGAAGGCGCTGGTCCGCGTACTCACGCTCGGAGACCGTTCCGCCGCCCCAGAAGCGCAGGTCGTGCTCCACGCAGCAATCGCGCCAGAGGCGGGGCTTACGGGGAGTGCCGTCGGGGGACATGGTGCAGCCGTCCGACTCGAAACGACGCAGCTCCGCACTCGCGTAGCTCAGGGGACTCAAGAGAAGACCGAGGATGATTCCGAACATTCTGAAATTATAGTGCAACCGGAGGCTCTGTGATTCGCGTGTAAAAAAATAAAAGGTTGTCCGACTGAAACGCTTTAGATCTTCAGTTGGTAAAGACTTTATCCGAAAGACTCCTGGGGGACTCCTATGCGTATTTTCATGATTCTGGCCGCTCTCGCCTTCAGCGCATCCAGCTGGGGACTCAGCGGGCGCGAGACTTTCAAAGCCGCAAGCCTGCGCTGGAAGGTCTTTCTGGTGGAAGAGTACAAGGCCGTCCTCGAGCAGAATCCCGAAGCTCTGGCAGAATTTTCACAGTCCACGACGACGTCGTTTCGTTTGATCTCAGAAGCTTTTGCTTCAGAGGGCATGGACTGCATCTACGCCGGTTGGCCTAGCCAGCGCGTAGGCGGTTCTTGTTCGAGCCCAGCTCGCATGAATCCCAGCTACGAGAAGGGAAGTTGTGCAAGCGATGAACTCCACTGTCAGCCCGCGCTCTTCGGGCCTGGACTCTGCGCACCGGTTCGCACGCAGTCTCAACGGAGTCGTGCCTTCAGCGAGTGCGACAAGCAGTTTAAGACGTCGAATCGTTCTGTCGAAGATGTGCTCCGCAGCCTCATCACGAGCGGAAAAGAAGAAGAGCTTCTGCGACTTTTAGATTTTGCGGATCGTATTTGCCAGAACTCTAAACAGAGTGGAACGGGCATGTGCCGCCGCCTCGAGGCTGCGGTCTTGCGCGTGCGCAACGGGCTTCCGGACGTGAAGGCCTCGATCGTCGCCAGCGGCACGGAAGTCAAAGACGCCAAAGCCCGCAACGACATCATCACAGCGGTCACGGAGACGACGACGGTGGAAGCCGTCACGCGCACGGCCGGAACCGCTCCCGCCGATTGTGATCCGAGCGAGAAAGCTCGGCCCGTCGCCGACGCGAACCAGCCGCCGCTCACGGTGATTCCCTTCGATCGCGCGGAGCCGAGGCCCCTGGACTTCGACTTCACGACCTCGCGCGAATCCTCGGAGGGGCCGTGGCGCAATACCTTCGTGAAAGATAAGAACGAAGCTGCCTTAAGGCCCAACGGCTTCGAGTTTCGTATGACGGGCCCCAATTCTATGGCCGGAGCCCCGATCGATCCGGAGCAGAAAGTCGAGCGCCAGTGGAACTTCGTCTCAGAGGATAGCTCGCGTCGGGAGACCTACCTCTGGGTCACCGACGACGCAGGCTCGGGCTACCTCTCACAGTTGATGGAAAGTATTATTTTGATCGTTCCTCGGGTAACGAAGCCCTCGGTACAAGCAGTAGGTGACGAGTTGCACGTGACGCTGACGACGGGTGAAAAAGTCGTCTACGACAAGGCCACGCGGCTCGTGAAGAGCGGTGTGCTTGCGGAGGGTCCGGTCGACCGAAAGCCGGATCGCTTCACGAGAAAGTTCGCGCCGATCAAGTACTCCGGAACCGGCATCAGCATTCGCGTCGACAAGCGCGGCGGCGACCCGCGGCTGATTCCCGGCAACGCCGTCGTCACGCAGAACGGGAAGACGTGCAACGTTCCGGCGAAGGAACTCTGGAACCAAGAGGACTTCCGCTACGCCGACGACGCGAGCCTCGTGGCGTTCTTGAACAAGAAGTGCGGAAACAAGTTTTCTCTCTAGAGCCCAAACGGCGCGAGCGACCCCGCGCCTTCGCGCACGAGCTGCGGTTCCTCGTCGCTCAGGGAGATGATGGTCGTCGGGCCCGTGAACTCGACCTCTCCCGGATCAATGATCATTTCGATCTGAGGCCCAAAACTATCTTCAATCAAACCGGCCCAGATGGGAGTTTCGACCTCGTGGTTTGGAATCATGTCGGCGCTGATGTGCGTGCCGATCGCGACGCTTCCGTGCCGCTCCAGAAGAGTTTGCAAAATGGATGAGGAAGGAAACCGGAGTCCTACTTCGTGATCCACCTTCGAGGCCTTGAGGTGCCGGATGATTTTCTTCTGGGCCTTGAAGATGAAGGTGTAGGGGCCTGGAACTACCCGACGAAGAAGTCGAAATGAATTATCACTCAGGAGAGCGACCTCAGAGGCCTGGGCGAAGTTGGCGCAGAAGACCGTGAAGTGTTTGGTGTTCTCGACGTGGCGAAATCGGTAGAGCTTGTCGACGCCTTCTTTGACGAAGGGATCAGCGATGACGACCCAATTGGTGTCGAGGGGTAAACACAAAAGCCCCCCAGACTTGAGAATCTGGGAGGCTTTGTTAAGGATCCGGTCATCAGGACTTTCAGCGACGATGTACGATATCACAGGGTGCTGGCTACGTTCATCTCGCGGCCGAGCGACTTGGAACGGCGCTCGAAGTAGTTTTGATTTTCTTCTTTCTCAGATTCTTCTTTGCAAATGATGCACACCTCAGAAGTCGGTCTTGCCATCAAGCGTTGAAAGCTGATTTCAGAGCCACAATCATCGCACATGCCGTACTGCCCTGAGTCGACGCGGGCCAATGATTTGAGGACTTTTTTGAAATAGAGTGCCTCGCGATTCGAGAAGCGCATGTCTGCTGACAATAAAATGTTGTCGTTTGCAGCATCAACTTCGTCTTTTGCGCCAGTCAAAGAAGTGGCTTCGTATTCAGCTTTCTTGACTGAGAAATTGTTGCGGATTCTCTCGGCCTCCGCCTGTAATTTTTCTTTGAGGGCCGCGAGCTGGGTCTTGGACAAATGCTTATTGAGACGGGCCATACTTCAATCTCCTTAGAAGAGAGGTCTGTCTTGTGTGTCTAACGATTACAGCGGTCGTTGCTCACTCTGCCAAGTTAGTATTGTCTTACATCGTTTCTAATGCGCTTACATTTGCTTACATAATCGAGCGAGAAGGCACAGTTCTTGAAGTTTCAATTAAGAATGCGTCAGTTTTTTGGCGAATGCTTCTTGCTCGGTATCCGTCGTGCGCTTAGAATTTTTAGAGGAGATTTTTATGACTGAATTACCCTTGCATCCGATGGCCGTGCATTTGCCGCTCGCTCTTGCTGTGCTCATGCCCCTCATTGCCATTTTCGTTTTCATCAGTCTCCGTCGCGGATGGCTCAGTGGTAACGGTTGGATCCTCGTGGTGGCCCTGCAAGTGCTGACGATGGGGTCTGCGTACGTCTCGATGGAGCTCGGAGAGAAAGAGGAAAAGCGTGTCGAGAAGGTCACTGGTAAGAGTGCGCTTGATCGACACGAGGAGCAGGCCGAAATGTTTGCTGCGCTCACTGTCGCAACGACGGCCATCGCCATCGCGGCCCTCCTCGTTCGTGGTCGCACGCAGCAGTCGCTCATGGGCGTGGTACTTGTTCTGATGTTCGGACAGCTGGGCCTAGGGCTGCGTGTTGGTCACAGTGGTGGCGAACTCGTCTACGTTCATCAAGCGGCTTCTGCCTACGCGACGACGCCACAGGAAGGGCTCCTACCCACGCCGGGACAGAATACCTCAGAGTCTGAAAATTCAGAAGATGAGACGGACTATGCTCCCGGTGAAGCCGATGAAGTCGACGAAGAGCCAAGCTCTAGTGACGAAGACTAATCGATTAGACCGTTAACTGTTTCTTCGAACATCTGCGTGAACTGTCCATAGTAGAGACCGGTGCCAGGTCCGTTGAATCCGGCGTGAACCTTGACCACCTTATGGTTCCGATCGAGGAAGATGGTGGTGGGAAAGGAGATGAAATTCTTTATCCCCGGAAGAATCTTTGCCGGTGTGTCATCTTTTGAGGTGCCGGCGAGAAGCACTGGATACGGTATGGCGCGTTTCTTCACCACCATCGCCAAGTGCTTCCGGGCCTCTTCTGGTGTCGGTGCGTACTCGAAGGACAAGGCGATGACTTGGATCCCGCGGGTCTTGTTTTTCTCGTACCAGGGACCGAGGAAGCCGAGCTCGTCGATGCAGTTCGGACACCACGATCCGAAGATCTGGATGATCACCGGCTTCTTCGCATAGTCTTTTAGGCTGATTTTTTTTCCGTCTGTGGTCGGGAGCGTGAAGTCGATGGCGTCGACCTGCGTTTGCTTGGTCGGATCCGGAAGTTCGGCCTTCTCGTTACGCGTGGCCGTGAACCGCGTGGAGGTCTTTCCGACCAGTTCGCCGACAAGCTTCTCGCCTTCGAGGCGGCCCCGGAAGACGAAGTTAAAGACGCCGTCGAAGGCCGCGGTCTTGAACTCGTCGCCGTCGACGATGCCGTCGATGTACCCGTAGTCGCCCGTCGGGGTCATGATGGACGCCTGGAGGCTCGAGCCGCTCTGGTCGAGGAGGAGCACGGCCTCGGTCTTTTCTCCGGAGACGTCGACGAGCTCCAGAGACCACTTGCCGCTGAGGTTCACGTCGGATTTTTTCACTGAACCCTCGAAGCGCCGGAAAGCTCCATGGCGACCTTCAAGCGCAACGCGCTCTGCGGGTGAGCGCGCGGGTTTCACAAAATGTCCGCGGATGAGCGTCGGGGAGATGGAGGAGAATTCGAGGTAGTTTTGGTATGTTCCGAGTGGGACGATCCATTTGCCTTTCGCGACCTTTAGGTCTTTGATCTCGACTCGTTCCTTGCCCCGAATAAGGGTGGCCATCCAGCCTCGTTTTTGGGGCTCAAGCTCCAAAAGAAACGGCACTGAAACAGTTGGATACTTCAGCTCAAAGCGCCAAACCCCGGGCCTAGGCATGGGCTGACGGGCAGCGAAAGCAAACGAGGCAGTGAAGAGCGCAACAAGGCTTAGCCAACGGAACATAGAACACCCTCTGTAATTGCCCAGAATAGGGAGAATGGGGTAATATCTTTCTTTATTTTGACCGGGATGTCACCCATGAGAAGCTTTATCGTCGGACAGCGTTGGATCAGTGAGTCAGAGCCTGAGCTTGGGCTCGGCATGGTGATGGAAGCTGAACCAAAGACGGTGACCGTTTATTTCTCGGCCACGAAAGTCGAGCGCCGCTACGGTTCGCAGACCGCACCCCTGCGTCGGATCCAGTTCATGAGTGGTGATGAGATTCGCTTACAAGATGGTTCTGTGCATGTCGTGCGGGACACGCGCGAGAGCCAGGGTATCGTGACCTACGTTGTCGACGGTGGCGAAGCACCGGAAACACAGCTCTCGGATACGCTCTCGCTCTCGCGGCCAGAAGAGCGCTTGTTTGCTGGTCAGGTCGATTCTACGGATCTGTTTAAGCTGCGCTACGATCTTTTGCTGCATCAGCGAAACCTCTTCCTCTCGCCTGTGCGTGGGTTTACCGGAGCGCGCCTCGCTCTCATTCCTCACCAACAATACGTCGCCCATGAGATCGCCAGTCGCCCACGGCCACGGGTGATGCTCGCCGACGAAGTGGGCCTCGGAAAGACCATCGAGGCAGGCCTCATCCTGCACCACCTCCTCCAGGTCGGCCGCGTGGAGCGCGCGCTCATCATCGTTCCGGACTCGCTGGTCTACCAGTGGTTCGTCGAGATGCTCAAGAAGTTCGGTCTTTCGTTTGCCACCATCAACCACGAGTCGAACCTCGAGGATCACGAAAATCCTTTTGAGGAGCAGCAGCTCTTCATCGTGAGTCTGCGCTTCCTGATGCAACACCCGGGGCTCGCGGACCACGCGATAGCGGATCAGTGGGACATGGTGATCGTCGATGAAGCTCATCAATTACGCTGGAGTCCGATTCAAGTTTCGGCGGAGTATAAACTTCTCGAAGAGCTCGCTCAGCGCACCGAGGGCCTGGTGCTTCTTTCGGGAACTCCTGAGATCTTGGGCCTCGCAGGCCACTTCTCGCGTCTTCGGTTGCTCGATCCGCAACGCTTCCACGACTACGACGCGTTCCTCGAAGACCACGCGAACTACCAGGAGATCTCCGCCATCGCGAAGTTCCTGGATAGTGCGAAGGCACTGACTGACAAGCAGCAGAAGAAGCTCAGGCAGCTGGGCCTTGCCGTTCCGACGACACCCGAGGAGCGCACGCGGACGCTCATGGACCTCTTGGATCGCCACGGCACGGGCCGCGTCTACTTCCGCAATACGCGCAAGCGCATGGCCACCTTCGCGGAGTTCTTCCCGAAGCGCGTGCTGCACGCGCATCCCCTGAATCCTGGCAAGGGCAAGAACGCCGAGAAGCACGACTACACAACGAAAGTGGATTGGCTCATCGAGCACCTCGGTGAGACCAAGGGTCAGAAGACTCTGCTCCTGTGTCACGAGAAAGAACTGGTGGTCGCCCTCGAAGCAAGCCTCAAGCAAAAATCTCCGGCGAAGGTTTCGGTCTTCCACGCGGGTATGCCGCTTTTGCACCGCGATCGCGCGGCGGCGTGGTTCGCCGATCCAGAGGGCGCACAGCTTCTCCTCTCCACCGAGGTCGGCTCCGAGGGCCGCAACTTTGAGTTCGCGCAGCACCTCGTGCTGTTCGATCTGCCGCGCCTGCCGGATCTCCTCGAGCAGCGCATCGGTCGCCTCGATCGTATCGGTCAGAAGAATGATATCCACATCCACGTGCCGTACCTCACGGGAAGCAAAGAAGAGCTCATGTTCCGCTGGTACCACGAGGGGCTGGATGCGTTTGAGACCTCTCCGCGGGGAGCATCCGAACTCTACGCGACCGTGCGTCCTGAGTTGCTGGAGCTGCTCGACGCGGAAACGGTAGACGAAGGGAAATTTTCAGCTCTCATCACTCGCGTGAAGTCAGAGCACGCGCTCATTGAAGAGCGCCTCGAAGAGGGGCAGGACCGCCTGGTGGAATTGAATTCCTACAACGAAACGAAGGCCCAAGGTCACATCGCGGCTTTGAGAGACGTCGAGGGCTCTCCCGTCTTGCGCGATTTCATGCTGAGTCTGTGTGAAAGACTCGGCGTGGATGTTGAAGACCTCGACGGCGAGAGCTACTTCCTAAAGCCAAGCGATACCATGTTGTTGCCGCACTTCCCGGGCCTTCCCCACGAGGGTGTCTCGGTGACCTTTAAGAGGGACGTGGGACTACGCCGGCCTGAGCTCGTGTTTCTCAACTGGGACCATCCGATGGTGTTGGGAATCATGGAACTCATCGCTTCGAAGGAAATGGGCAACGTGACGGTCTCCACCTGGAAGACGCGAGCCCCCGAGCCGTTCCTCCTCGAAGGTTTTTTCACCCTCCACTGCATGGCCGACAAGAAGCTCCAGCCCCAGAAATGGTTTCCGCCCACTCCGCTGCGCGTGCTGTTGAACAACAAGGGCCAGGACGTGACGGCGAAGTTCCCGAAGAAAATGGTCGACGACGGCGTCACGACAGCATCGGGAGAGCAGATCCAGCAGGTGCGCGGACTTCCGCGCGACTCGATCAAGGCACTCCTCAAGCAGGCCAAGGACGCCACCTCGGCGCGTGCCAAGCAGTATAAAGACAAGTTCCACGCGGAAATGAAGTCGACCATAGATTCCGAGATTCAGCGCCTGGAGAAGCTGCGAGAAGTGAATCCTACGGTGTCCTTGCAGGAGATCGTGGCCCTCAAGACACAGAAACTAAAACTCGAAAAAGCGATGAGCGAGGCCCAGCTGACACTGGATTCCTTGCGCATCATTATCTAAGGATAAACTATGCAAGAATTGACTGATGATACGATCATGGGTGTGATTGAAAAAGAGCCGAAGGTCCTCATCGACTTCTACGCCTCTTGGTGTGGTGCCTGTCGTGTGTCGGCGCCGATGTTCGAGCGCGTAGCGAAGGAGTTCAATCTTCCGATCTACAAGATCGACGTGGAAAAGAATCCGAAGATCAAAGAGATGGTCGAGCTTCCGGGCCTTCCTTCGGTGGGAAGCTTCCTCGCGGGTGAACCCCAGGACATCGTGAGTATTACCAAAGAAGAAGGCTTTCGCGACTTCGTACAAACCTTTTCAAAGAAGTAGCCATGGACATAAAGATCATCAAGGACCTCGTGCAGAAGTATTCTGTCGAGGAGCTTAATCGCTTCGCCGACGAGTTCGAGCAAACAGGTGTTGCGCCCATCAAGACGCAAGACGATCCAGGGGATCAGATGAGCGACTACCTCCAGGCGGCGGAAGTCAAAGCTGCGATCGACGGCGGGAAGAGCGTCAACGACGCTCTCCGCGAGTTTGGCCAGCGCGTCCGAGGGGTCTTGAAGTGAAGATTCGCCCAGGGCTTTTCTACGACGTCGACACGATCGCCGATCTCCAGGTCAAGATGGCGTGGGAGACGGAGGAGTTCAAACTCGACCCACCGACGGTACGCCTTGGCGTCCAGGCGGTGATCGATGATCCGTCCAAGGGGCGCTACTGGATCGCTGAGATCGACGGCGACGTGGCCGGTTGCTTACTCACGGTGCCGGAGTGGAGTGACTGGCGCAATGGCACGATTCTGTGGATCCATTCTGTGTACGTAGTCCCAAAGCATCGCGGAAAGAAGGTCTACGCGGCTCTCTACCAGCACGTGCAGTCGCTGGTCCTGGACGAGCCCAAGACCTATAAAGGCATTCGTCTTTACGTCGACAAGCGCAACACCAGCGCCCAGGCCGTTTACACGAAGCTCGGGATGAACGGTGAGCACTACCAGTTGTTTGAATGGATGCCGTAAGGTGAAAAGTGAAGAGGCCAGGGGTCAAACGGTGAGTGTTTGAGGTGGGATGGGGTGCGAAGGATGAATCCTCATCACTTCGGGGAATGGTTGGGAACTTTTGAGGTGTTCTTCCCCCCGGCTTAGCTCTTATAAAGCACACCTCGTGCCAATCTTTATTCTTTGGTAACACTATAGAAAGTCATTGTGCCCACTGCGCCATAGGGGCAGAATGGAACTGGCCCCAAGGCGCAGGCCGGGGTCAAATCGTCCATCCGAGGTTGCTATGACACTGAGTTATTTTTTTTCCGATGCACGCTTTGAAGATCTTTTCTTACCAGAGCTTACGAAAGCCGCTGAAAAACGGCAGCATCCTTTGGTCATTGGAACCGCGCTAGAGGCCGACGTGCATTTTTTACATGCGGCCTGTTCCGTATCGAAGAGGCTTGGCTTCAGGCT
>JBKHVY010000097.1:0-9430 GCA_046569805.1 Bacteriovoracia bacterium
AGCGCGAGCTTTCGCTTCGAAACCCATACGTGAAAGGTCTCATCGCCGGAGGCGTCGCGGTCGTCCTTATCTTCATTGTTCCGAAGCTTATCTTCTACAAGTGGGTCGAGCGCCTTAGCTACAGTCCGAAGAGGTACGTCCGGGACCAGTCGAAGGTTTACGTCGAAAGCCACAATCTCGTCGTCCGGAAGAATAGCTTCGTCGTCGTCGGGGTGGTCCGAAACGACGAAAACATAGCGTGGTCCTCGCTTTCGATCGTCGCCACGTTTAGAGACCAGACCGGGGCACTTTCGAGCCTCGGGACCGGTTCCGTGAGTAACCTCGGACCGAAGAGCTCTAAGGCCTTTGAGGTGTCCATCGGCTGCGCGGGCGAGCCCTATGACAAAGACAAGTACGCGACCTACGACATCAGCGTGGACGAGGGCCTCGAGGAAGTTCGAGGTACGAGCGATGACTCCAAGGAATAAGATCCTTCGGTTGCTCCTTGGCGGGTACGTTGGGGGAGGACTCCTTCACACAGTGATCCTCGCCGTCCAAGCGATAAACTGTTCCTGTGCGATCCAGAAAGTTGTGTACTTCAAATACAACTTCTTTCTTCTGACCTTCGTAGGTGCGTATCTGAGTATCACGGAGGCGAAGGGGTGGGGATGGCGATACGTCTCTGTCATTTTCGTGATGCTTGCGTTCTCGTTCGGGTTTCAGTGGCAAGCCTACGGAAGTACTTCGGCGGTGATTGAGAACAATCTCTGGCATTTTGCGCTATCAACGATTATGTTTGGATATCTCGGGGCTTTCACGAGAGTCGTCGCCCTGAATCCGAAAGTCCTTTCTCAAGATAAGTTGATTTCCCAGACCTACGATCAGGCGCTCAACTATCGCATGCATCCAGTTATGCGGTTTATGGCCGGATCCGTGGGAACGATGTTTGTTTCATCTGCATTTTATATTCCTTGGGACCTCGCCCGCAGCAATATCGATGATTTATCTGAGGTCAAGGCGTGGATGCTCCTTCTGGCTGCGGTGATGCTCATTTTAATGTTCGCCATGGGTCTTCTCTTCCTTGCGTATGCCATCACCGGGAAAACTCCCAAGTTGATCCTTCGCTACATCAAGCGGGTAGAGGGAAAGGAGTGAGGTATTAATTTTTTTGACGCCGTTGTCGAGACCTGCTTTAAAGAGTCGAAGGACGGGAAGGAGATCTTCTATCCGTGGGGAACCCTGGGGAAGGGATACGTCATTCCGTCGGAGGAGACGGCGACGAGTCTTCGGAAGTCCCTCAAGAATTGTTTTGCCTTAAGCTTCGTTCTTTGTGGCGTCTTTCTCTATCTTGAGCGAAGGGTTGGTCTATCCGTTGCCATTGGATTTTACCTTGTCTATTGTTTAGGTTACCACATCTACGTGAAGACGCTCACTCGTCAATTTGAGATTGCAATGGAGCGCCTAACGTTCATTGAGTCGTGCTTTAACATGACTCGGCCTTTGTCTTGGCTTAACCTTGCGTTCTTGGTCTTTGCCTTTGCGATGTTCACGAACGCCGGAGTGCGTGGGATGCGCAATGAGAATAGTTTCTGGGTTGGGCTCACGGTCGTTCTGCTATCCGTCTCCTCTCTTAGTGTTTTTATTTACCTTTTCATTAAAAATCGATCACGCAAGTAACTGTCGTCAGTGCTTTAAATGTTTTTCCTCAAACCTTCGAAACGAGTAGGGCCTTGTTCAAAGTATTCAATCTCTTAGCTTAAAGAGGTCCATGTTAAAAAGCTTCGAGAGCTGCTCGAGTCTTTTCCGGGGAACTTTCTCCTTTCCGGTTTCCCAGGCGGAAATGTTTGACTGCTTTACGCCCCGGAGTTCTCGCGCGAGTTCCACCTGACTTAAGCCCTCTCGGAAGCGAAGTCCCTGGATCACGCGTCCAAGTTTCTTCGCGCGGTCGACCCAGTCGTCTCCGAACACCTCCGTCGGAGTGGCATTCTTCGGCTCCGGAGGGAGGTACTTGTCGATCACCTTGTTCAGCGTCATCAGGTCTTCAGTACTCGTCACGCGTGCGAGCTTGGCACGGATCTCTTGCTTGAGGCGCGCCTCGCGCTTAGTAAGGAGCTTTCTCGTGGGTTCCGACATAGTACACCTCTACTAACTTTAGTTTTGCTTCAACTTCCCAGCAGCACACCCAGGTCGGTCTCCCTCGTCGAAGGTGGCAATGTCGTCGGTCGATGAGGTTGCCCTGGTTTCGGAGCTTCCCGTAGTGAGGCCAGTTCACCGCAGGTCCAGACACTTCCAGCTGGACGATGAGGGCGAGGACAGCACTCGCGACATCCGGTGGGATTTTCCGTGGATCTTTTAGCGCCTTGGCGACCTTGTGTTTTATCTCTACTCGCCAGTTCATCTAACATCCTATCATGTTTACATATATATGTAAAATATATGTAGTTGCCTGAAGTCTTTGCTTCTTAATGGTTTTGCAATTTTTTTGCCAGTTCGTTCTAAGGCAACACTTTGATTCTTCGGCGCTGTCACTGCGGTTAGTCAGAAAGAATTTTTAATGTGGAAGAATTCTTTCTCTCAACAGTGCGAAGGGATTCCGTCGTGCAACTCTTGAGTTTTCTGCTTTAAGTGTTAATGAGAATTTATTGCCTCCTGTTTTCGGTGAACATAACATCGACAATAGAGCGGCAAGGAGAATTCTTATGAAAATAAAAACGGTCAGACTTCTGGTACTCGTAGCATTTGCCCTGGGCCTCGCGGCCTGCGGGAAAACCAACGGCAATGCCGTCTCGGTCCGAGGTGGTTCACCCATTCCGAACGTCGAAGCCGTCTGTGGCGACGTCTCGTGCATGTGAGGATGAAGCCTATGAAAACTCTCACCCTCGCTCTCACCGTCTTTCTCCTCAGTACCACGACGCTCAAGACGTCGACCAAGCGCTCGCTGGTGCCACGGCTCGACTGGTCGAAGGCCTTCGCCGCGCGCGTCCTCGACGGATCCGCCGACTTCTCGAGCGCGACCTCCCAGGCCGACTTCATCCGCTACAACTACTACCTCATCAACGGCAGCACCTCGGAGTACGAACTCTCGCAAGGGACGCTTACGTATTTGCCATACCTCAATTTGTTTCTTGATGGCTTCGGTGAAGCGGTCGGGGCCTTGGGCTACGGTAGCTGCGCCGACGTGCCGACCTCGGGCTCGGGTTCCGTGCGAGGCCTGGATCTAACGTTCTCGGCCGGTGACCGGACTGTTCCGTCGCACTTCGCTGACGACGCTGGAGAAACGTTTGAGAAGAAAGTCATCGTTCGCCAAGGCGGCGAGGGCGTGATCGAAATGCAGCTCACCTGCAGCGGAACACTCACGAGCGGCTACGTGCTCATGCCCCGGACTGCGTTCAGCGGAGACCAGATGGGCTTTGAAGCCTTCTTCCAGAAGAACACCGCCACTAATTCGACCTTCGTCGATTTCTTCATGGAGATTAACAACGGCTACATGGACGTGAGAACAGTCATGCGCTTCATGGCACCGTCGGAGGATTCCTACAAGATCTACGCGCTCAACACCTACGGCATGACCGGAAACGGCAGCGCGGTGGCGATCCAGGGCGTGCCGAACGGGCTCACGAACGCCAACCTGATTTATACTCAGAACGTTAGTAGCGGTGATGCGGCGACGGCCGTGGTCTGGGGCGACCTCTCGGGCGTAACCGATAGCGGTTCGCAGAAGGCCCTCGAGACCTGCCTTGATCTCGGCTCGAACACGGCCGCGAGCGGCTGCGTGGCGATCGACGACCCCGGTGCGCTTTCGGTGAACGGGACGAGCTACTCGTACACGCTGAACTCGATCCGCAACCTCACGCTTTCGAGCATCCCTTAAGGAGACTGGTATGAAGAACCTCAAACTTATCCTCGGATGCACGATCCTTTTTTTGAGTCCGAAGACCTTTGCCTTGGGCCCTCTGTATGTTGACCTGCGGGCGACGGCGGGAACCGGAAAGTCCGCCGTGGAGAACGAGGCGGAGAGTCCGAGTGTCATGCAGTATGGCGTCGGCACCACCGTCGGCTTCAAGCTCCTCATGTTCTACCTCGGCGTGAGCGCGGACTACTATAAGGTCGCACAAACCACAGAACCGGACGCAAGCTTCGGCAACCGCGGCGGCTCGCGCACGAACCTTCTATCACCGACGCTCGGATTTAACCTTTTAGGTTTAAACATCAAGGCCGACTACCAGTTCAGCGGCAGCTACGAGCTCGAGAAGAAAACTTCAAGCGGCGAGACGCTGAGCTACGAGAAGCCGACCGGCTACCGCATCTACGCGGGCTACAACTTCACCCGCGGCTTCGAGGTCGGTGCGTTCTACGAGAACGTGGCCTACGGCGAAGAGCACAGAAACTCCGTGAAGACGACTCTCGACGATAAACTCGAGGTGAGCCAGGTGGGCCTGAGCTTCGCGATTCTTCTCTAGGCTTCGACCGCTTAACAAAATAAAAAGCACCCTTCCGGGTGCTTTTTATTTGATCTCGTCTGTGTCTTCGCTCCTAAAGGCCCTCTTCCTTCAGCGTCTTGATGGCTCCGGCCACGAGCGCCGTGAGGTAGTTCTGCTGGTAGTCCGTGGTCATGTCGCTGAGTTCGACGACGTCCGGCGAGGAGGCCGTGTTCTTGTTGTTCGTCTCCGGGAAGTAGACGACGTGCTTGTTCAGGACCTGTGCACTTCCGCATAGGTTCGCGTCGCCGAACCAGCCGAGCTGAGCGCCGTCGGCCTTCGCCTTCTCGCGCGGCACACAGACCGTGATGTTTAGCGTCGACTCACGGTTAAAGCTCACGGCGTCGACGCTGTTGTAGCGGCCTTCCTTGGCGTTGATGTTGACCTCCGTCACGGAAACCTGGATGACCCCATCGAGGCCCGCTTCTTCGGCGATCTTCGAGGTCACCTTCCCTGCGTTTGTCAGCATGTCTAGGTGACGTGAGCCGGCGGAGCCGATCCCCGAGTAGGTTGGATTGCTGCCCCATTCGTGGTTCTTGTCCTGCGCGTTCAGGGCGCGGAAGGTCGCAGATTTTTCGGCGAGCTCGCTCGGAGACATGATCTCGTAGCCCGCCGACTCGATGAACTGCTTGGAGGCCGCATCGTAGATGAAATTTGGGATGCTTTGCTTTCCGCCGGTGATGACGTTCCTGAAGCGATCCGAACTCTCGAAGGCCCGCGCTGAGTTCGCTTGCGCCTCGAAGCCCCGGGTCGACGCGAGGGCGTAGACGCTGGAGAGGATCGCGACCTTCTTGAGCTTCTTCTCGCCGGAGTAGTACTTCGAGAGCTTCCCGAGGTTAAAGCTCGTGTCGGCGTCCGCCGCCTCGTCTTTGATTTCCTCGAGGGCCTTGTTGTACGCGCTCTTTACTTCGTTTTTGTTGAGCGTCGTAGAGCAGCCCGTAACAAGGGTAGATGCGAGCGTGAGGAGAGCAAGTGTCTTCATTTCGGTGTCCTTTCGTGAACGTTTATGATGGAAAAATTTTAACGTGAAAAAAAAATGAGTGAAGTGTTTAGTGGCCGATCGATCAAGTTGAACAAAAGGAAAGTTCTGCAAATGCCTAAGAATTTGTGGGCGCGGTCCGATGGTTTAAGAGAAATTTTAGTCGCGGCTTCGGTCGGTCTCTTCCCGGAGTGCATTCTTGATGAACTGCTTGGTGTAGTGCCGGTTGCGACGATTGCGCTTCTCCGGCTTACGCTTATGGTTGCGCTTGTCCACGACCTTCGTGTCAAGGTCGCGCAGGTCATGGAGGTCTTTGATGTCGTCAGGGGAGCTTCGGCGTGGCATGCTTTAAACTTACCACGACCCCGATGCGCCGATGAGCGGCGAATCCTGGACGTTTGTGGGACAGGACACCCATGACAACGACGACAGCATGGTTCATTTTGATCACCGCAGGCCTCTTCGAGGTCTGCTGGGCGATCGGCCTTAAGTACACCGACGGCTTCACGAAGCTCGTCCCGAGCCTTTTCACAATCATGACTCTTGCGATCTCGATGCTGCTCTTAGCGAAGGCGAGCCAGGCGCTTCCGATCGGCACGGCCTACGGCGTCTGGGTCGGGATCGGGGCCCTGGGGGCGGCGATCCTTGGGATATTTTTGTTCCAGGAAGCTGTGACGCCGGCGCGAGTATTTTTTCTCGTTCTCTTATTAGTTTCTATCGTAGGCCTGAAGCTCACGTCTTCAAACTAGTTACGAAACCAGCACCCTGGCCGCGGGTTCCCGAGTGCCCCGGCGACGAGTGTATCGAGCCGGCACTGCGGATCCGGGTAGCTATTGAACGTCGTCTCCTGCACGCGCTCGCGGCTCGGCGTCTCGATCGAAAACTCGCGCTCGTACTGGGTGAGGTGCATGAGCATGACGGCGAAGGCTTCGATGCCCTTGTGGGTATTGAGGCACACCAGGAAGTCCGTCTCTTGGGCAAAGCTTGTGCGGCACAGAGTGAAGGCCGTCTCAGAAAGCGTTTGGGGGACCTTGAGCTTCACCGTCTGATGGAGATACTTGAAGTAGGTCTTAAGGCACTTACTTGTGGCGTAGTAGTCCGACTGGCCTTCGGCCGAGGACCAGAGAAACTGCGGGATCTTGATCCGCGGAGTGCCGCCCAGGATATGGCCCACTTCGTGGCACGCGGTGAGCGCCATGCCCTCGTCGTTCATGCCCGGGATCCTCGCCAGCCCCCCCCAGAAATTGAGAGAATACTGGTTCGGCTTGTCCTGAGCGGCCCAAGCGGTGAAGAAGGGCTTCTCCCAGTCATGCGTGAGCGTAACGGTCGCGTTGATCGCTTGGAAGTCTTTAGTGTGAAGGGCGTTGATTATGTGGGGGATGGTCACGAAGCTTGTCGCCGTCACCGTCGAGGTGGTTCTGTCAGTCGTGAGCACTTGGTAGCGGAAGTGCTCCGGGTAGTCGTTCGCGGTGGCGACTTTGGCCCAAAAGATAAAAAGCAAAAAGATGACTTTCATAGGTGGCTCATACCACCCAACTCCAGGGTTCCGGGAGACATCGGAAATTTTTACTTCAGCCGAGTCCAGGGCCCGATGTTATACACCTCAGTGATCCCCTGTTTCTTGAGGAGATAGGCCGCCATCCCACTGCGCGTCCCACTGGCGCAGCACACGACCACGGGAACACCCCGGGGAATCTCGCTCAGGCGATCCTTGAGCTCGTGGAGGGGAATGTTTCGCGTGTCCAGGGCGTGGCCCAGTTCGAACTCCCCACTGCTCCGAACATCTAGCAAAAAAGCACCTCGACGTCGAAGCTCCGGCAGCAGCCGACGGATGCGCTGGGATTGGTAAAACTTGTAGCTAAACCATAGTACGAGGACCGCTAAGGGCCAGTATTTTTCCATTAGAGCGTACTCCCGAGCCCAAAGAACGCCTCGTAGACTCGTTCTCCTGCAGCGTCTGGACCCCGCGAATACCTACAGTCACGGGGATGATGCGCAGGAGGCGTGACTCGAAGTTGAGCTCGAGCCCCGTACTGTTCAGCGTCGGCGTGTGCACGAGCGTATCGACGGTAGTGCTATCGAAGAAGGCGTTGGCGTAGATGCGCTTTAAGAACCAAAGCGTGTCGACGTTGAAGTCCGGGTAGACGACGGGGAAGACATAGTTGGCACTCGCGCGGCGGTAGTGCGGGGCGAACTTGTAGGCGTAGCCACGGGAGAAGACGTAGCCCAAGGGGTTCGAAGCCAGTGGCAGGAAGCGGTAGGCGCCGTTACTTTCGCGCTGCTGTTCGTCCGTGAGGTTGAGCTTCACGGCGTTGTGCTTAAAGACGCCCGGGAACTGGAGATTCACCGCCTGGTACACACGGAAGGAGGAGAGCGTCTCGTTAGAGGCATTTTCTGCCCGCGAGGCTTCCACTTGGTACTGGAACTCGTAGGGCGCGACGATGGAGCGGAAGACCTGGTCTTTTGAAAGAGAAAAATCAAACTGCACTGAAGTCTTCTGAAAGTGCTGCGAGCGCGCGTCCACGTCTCGGCCATTGAACTGGTACTCGTCGGTTTGCAGCGTCGCTGCACCGAGCGTAAGGCTCGAGACGATATTATAGAGGTCGATCTTCTTGAGGTAGGGCAAGGTCATGGTGAGCCCCGCCTCGTACTCGTACCAGTCGAGCGTGTCCTCGCTGGAGTACTCGGTCGTGAATCGCTGCATGGGGGTGGCACTTAGGCGAAAGAGTGGATAGTACTTGTGCAAGCTCACGCCAAAAGAATAGAACTGCCCGGTCTCCTCGGCGTCACGACCAAGACTTGCATCGAAGGCGATGGTGCTGAGGTAATTGGCCGTACTCGCCGCAAGCTGCAGGCCTCGGCCGCCGATGAAACTCCACGAGTGCGGCGTGAACAGGCGCTGGTCAAGGTGGCCGTAGGATTGCGTTGCGACGTTCTCTTTAGGCGCAAAGAGTTCGCTGTGATTCTTGAGCTCCACGGGAGCGAACTGGTTGTAGTTATCCGAAGGTGAGTCCTTGCTCAGGTAATTAAACGCGAGAAGTTCAATCCTGGGAAACGACGCGCACGTCGTGAGCGCGACCGAGGCGAGGCGTGATCCGTTCACGTCCATGTCACTGTAGAAGAGTGTCGTCCCGTCGGTAGAGGGCGCGAAGGCGCCGATGCGCGAGTGGGTGCACTTCTGAAGAGCACCCGAATCGCTCAACCGGAAGATTTCGTTCTTCCCCTTGTATTGCGCCTCGAAGGTGAGGTGCGTGCTGGAACCGGAAAGGTTGTAGATAAGGTTCCTAGTGCCCGTGAGGAGCTCGTAGGTCTCCTGCGTCGAGAGGTTCAAGATCACGAGCGAGCGGGCGCCCGTGGGATCTAAGATCTGGGCCCAGACGCGGTTCTCGTCCAGGTACGTCGCCTCTACGATTTTCTTATCCTTGAGCTTCACGCTGCGAAGTCTCTCGCCAGCGGGGGAGAACTCCACCAACTGCCAGTGCTGCTCGTTTGTAAATTCCACTGCGAGGATCTTCGTGCCCTGAGCGTTCACGCGCGGATTGTACAAGCGCTCGCCATCGGTGATCTGAGTTTTTTTGCCAGTGATAAGATCCACCGTCACTAGATCCGAGAAGCCCTTGTAGCCGTAGCGCTTGTCGGGCAGAAACTGCGGATAGACCGCAAGACTCCCGCCCAGTCCCAGCATCGTGACCTCGTTTATGAACGGGATTTCGGCGATCAGCGTGTCCCTTGTCTCGTCCCGGCGCGTGAGTTGGTAGTAGTGGTCGAGGTCGTATTTTAGGAAGTAGAGCTGTCCATTAACTTTCGTGGGGAACGTCTCTTCCCGGTACTCAGTGATGACGTCAGTCGCCAGGTCGTCCTTCCACTGGTCACGCAGCTCCTGCATGGTCTCGAAGTAGAATTCCGTAAACGACTGTCCCGAAACATGTTTAAAGGAATTCACCAGGCGCCAGGGGTGCGGGAAGCGCACCACGTGCGCGGTGACTTTCTGCCA
>JBKHVY010000098.1:0-9255 GCA_046569805.1 Bacteriovoracia bacterium
CTCACACGGAGGTTTCGAATGAAGATCACCCTATTCCTGCTCGTCGCTCTGGCCGCCGTTGGCTGCGCCAGCCCCTCTCGCCAGGTCACCAGCGAGGGCAGCCATCCCCGGGGCCTCTCGCCCCACAACGAGGCATTTTTTTACGCCGCCGGAGTTCGCCACTAACGGCCCTTGTCAGACGTCGGGGTCCACCTTATAAATTCATCATCAGCATTGATGGTGGCCGATCACCCAGCGCGGGGGATCGGCCTTTTTTATGGGCGAGCTTTTTTAAGCTTGGAGGACACCGGTGAAGCAATCTTACTCTCAGTCTGCCACTCGTTTTCAGAACGTCGACGCCTATAAGGAATGGACCACGGAGTCCGCGGACGAGGCCTACCAGATCTCGCGCTGGGGCGAGGGCTACTTCGGCATCGGCACCAACGGAGACCTGTGCGTGCTCCCGAACAAAGACACCAAGGGCCCACGCATCAACATGATGGAAGTCATCGAGGAGATGAAGCTCAAGAAGATCCCCTTCCCCGCCGTCATCCGCTTCCACGACATCCTGCGCTCGCAGGTCGCCAACATCAACAAGACCTTCCGCGCCACCATCGAAGAGGCCCGCTACAACGGCCAGTACATGGGTGTCTACCCGATCAAGGTCAACCAGATGCGCGAAGTGGTCGACGAGATCGTCGACGCCGGCGCGCCGTTTAACTACGGCCTCGAAGCGGGCTCGAAGCCCGAGCTCATCGCCGCCCTGGCGATGAACACCAACCAGAACTCGCTCACGATCTTGAACGGCTACAAGGACGAGGACTTCCTGCGCCTCGCCCTCCTCGGGAACCAGCTGGGCCGCAAGGTCATCGTCGTCGTCGAGAAGTACTCCGAACTCCTCCAGCTCCTCGAGCTCTCACAGAAGATCGGCGTTGAACCCATGATCGGTATCCGTGCCAAGCTCGCCACGAAGTCCTCCGGCAAGTGGGCCGGCTCCTCGGGCGACTACGCGAAGTTCGGCCTCACCATCCCGGAAGTCCTCCAGGCCGTGCGCCACATGAAAAAGATCGGCAAAGAGCACTGCCTGAAGCTCTTCCACTTCCACATCGGCTCGCAGATCCCCGACATCCGCACCATCAAAGACTCGATCACCGAGGGCGCGCGCATCTTCTGTAAGCTCGTCAAGGAAGGCGCGAAGCTCGAGTACTTCGACGTCGGCGGTGGCGTCGGCGTGAACTACGACGGCACGAGCTCCATTAACTACACGCTCAAGGACTACGTCGGCGACGTCGTCTACATCCTCAAGCAGGTCTGCGACCTCGAGGACATCCCGCACCCGAACATCGTTTCTGAGTCAGGCCGTGCCGTGACCGCGCACCACTCTTGTGTCGTGACGAACGTCTTCGGCGCCATCGAGATCGGCAAGTCCGACCTCCCCACGGAGAAGGTCATGAACGAGCACGTGCTCGTGTCGAACATCCGTGACCTCACCAGTGACATCACGGATAAGAACTACAAAGACGTCTACGCCGACGCGCTAAAGATTAAGGAAGACACCGAGAGCGGGTTCAAGCTCGGCGTGCTCTCCCTCGAAGAGCGCGCGAAGGTCGAAACACTTTTCTGGAAGATCACCCGTGCCGTGGTCGAGCACTCGAAGAAAGACGAGTACGCTCCGGACGAGATACTCATGCTGCGCAACCAGATGGCCTCGCAGTACCTCTCGAACCTCTCGATCTTCCAGTCGGCACCGGACACCTGGGGCATCGGTCAGATTTTGCCCGTCGTTCCGATTCATCGCCTGAATCAGAAGCCGGAAGTACTGGCGTCGATCGCAGACATTACGTGTGACTCCGACGGGAAGATCGACTGCTTCCTCTCCCCGGATGGCCCTTCGAACACCGTCCCGATGCACAAGCTCATCGACGGCGAAGACTACTACATCGGTCTTTTCATGACTGGTGCCTACCAAGACATCATGGGCGACATGCACAACTGCTTTGGCCGGTTGAACGAAGTCCACGTCTTCTGCGACGATGACGATCCGACGGATTTCTACATCGAAGAGATCATTCCCGGAAACCGCTCGGACCAAGTGCTCAAGACTCTCCAGTACAACCCGGAGACGATGGCACAGACGATGAAAGCGAACATCGACCTCCAGGTGAAGCGCGGGAAGATCCGTCCGCGCGAAGGCGTGACGCTGACCGACTTCTACGAGAGCTGTCTGCAGAGCTACACGTACCTAAGAAAGTAAGTTACTTCTTCACACAGAGAACGAGAATGGTCTGCTGAAAGGTTGCTGTTCTCGTTTCTCCCTCTCCCTGCTCTTCAACTCGCAGGTGACCTGGGTGCATGATGGCAAGTGCATCTGAGGCGCAGCTTGTTCCGTCGAGCTTAAAGCCCTGAGCGAGATCGATGAAGGCACAATTGAGCGGGCGATCTTCCTGTCCCGGACAGGGAACTCCCTCAAGCTTGAGCGCCTGCCCGGGAGTGTACGTTGGGTTCTGTGCGGAGGTGCTGCCCGTGCACTGGTAGCGACTCACGCCACACACCTGGCCCGTCACCGGAGCTGGCGGCACTGGCGGAGCTGGTGGTGTTGACGGTGCTGCGGCGGAGGCTTTCTTCGCCGCAGTCTTTATCTTCTGCAGATCCTTGAGCATGTAAAAGCCCATCCCCCCGAGGACAACGAGCAAGACGAGGATCGGTTTTAGGGCGAGGCCTGATTGGTCATTTCTCATGATCCATCTCCAAGTACTGGTCCTTATAAGCGAGGTAGGCGCGGTAGTGGTTGGCGTATTTAAACTTCTCTTCTGCTGTGAGCTCACGCACCACCGTCGCTGGTCGCCCCATGATCATGCTTCCCGGTGGAAACGTTTTTCCCGGGGCCACGAGGCTGCCGGCCGCGACCACGGAGTTCTCGCCGATGACCGCACCATCGAGGATGATCGCTCCCATCCCGATCAAGCAGCTATCGCCTATCGTGCAACCGTGGAGAACGACGCTGTGACCGATGCTGACGTTCTTTCCGATGGTGAGGGCATCCTTCTCGGTGACGTGGAGCATACTGAGGTCTTGCACGTTGGTGTTGTCGCCGACCCGAATAAAATTCACGTCCGCGCGAACGACGCAGTTGTGCCAAACGGAGACATGGTGCCCGAAGCGCGCGCGGCCCACGATCTGTGCTCCAGGGGCAATGTAAACGGCATCGCCGAATTCGTGGGTCCAGTCGAGGTAACGATGGATGGGCATAGGTCAATCTCCTGAGCTCTCGACATTAAGTATAATCTATCGCAAGCTGGAATCCATAGATAAGAAACCCCTTACCCAGGTAGAAGTCTCAACTATGTCTTTGGCCAAGCCTAATATTCCTGATGACTGGGGCCTCGACCCTGAGTCTCCGCATGCGAAGAAACTCAACGAACAGCTAAGTGCTCTGGCCCGGCGACTGGTGAAGAGTTTTCTTGAAACCCAGGGTGACAAAGAAGCGCGTCGGGAAGTCGTGCATCGCTACTACCGGAAGTTCTATACCATGACTCTCTGTAAGAGCTGCGTGGATGCGGGCGTAAACAGCTCTCCGGCGCGCGACCGGGTGCTTGATTTCCCGTGGCTCGAACTCGAAGAAGATCGCTTCATGTGCCTTAAAGTCTGGGAGAAAATTAATAAATGAACCTACCCCTCATCCTCGCAAGCACTTCTCCCTACCGACGCGCTCTCATCGCGCGCCTTAACTACCCGTTCTCCGTGGAAGATCCGCAGCTCGACGAGACACCCTTCAAGACTCAGGGGCTCGCGCCCGCGGCGCTGGCCCAGCGCTTGGCCCGCGAGAAGGCGCTCGCCGTCGCGCGCCGACATCCGCACGCGCTTGTGATCGGCGGGGACCAGGTGGCGGCCTTTAAAGACAGTATTCTCAGTAAGCCCGGCACCGTTGAAGTCGCCGTGGCACAACTCCTGAGACTCCAAGGGCAGACGCACCAACTCTTCACAGCACTCCATCTCCTGGGCCCTGGCATTGATCGACCCATCCTTGAGGTCACAACACTCAAGATGCGGGAGATGGATTTCAACCAAGCTCGCAGATACGTCGAACTCGACCGGCCTCTGGACTGCGCGGGCTCCTACAAACTCGAAGCCAGTGGTATCAAACTCTTCACGGAAATTTCCGGCGGTGACCACGATGCGATCGTCGGCGTTCCACTGATGACTCTTCAGTCAGAACTCACCCAGCTCGGTTTT
This sequence comes from Bacteriovoracia bacterium, assembly GCA_046569805.1. Classification (GTDB taxonomy): domain Bacteria; phylum Bdellovibrionota; class Bacteriovoracia; order Bacteriovoracales; family Bacteriovoracaceae; genus UBA6144. Next base: position 4,213 of record JBKHVY010000098.1, read on the forward strand.
TCACTGTTTTAACGAGTGACGCCAGCTCAATGATCTGGTGATTCTCTCGCACGAACATGCCTTCGTCGCCTTTCACAACATCCGACATAATGGCGCGCGCCACCTGATCGGCCTGCACCGGTGCACGCTTGGGCAAATAGCGCTGGAGGATACCTGCCATGGGCCCAAGCGTCTTCTGGGCACACAGCTCACCAAGGCGCAACTCCGGTCGAGGCGCTAGCAGTAAGGAAGGTCGATAAATGAAGAAGGCCTGGAAGAAGTGATCCTTCAAAACTTTTTCAACCTCGGCTTTAACACGGAGATAGGGGATCCATGAATGCGGCGCCACGCCCTGCGCACTCACCAGATAAAAGCGCCGAGCCCCCATCTGCTTCGCAACAACCAGCGCCTCATGGGCGACTCGCAGCTCGAGGTCACGGAACTTATCTTGGTCTCCCGCCTTATTGAGCGTTGAACCAAAGCAGTAGAAAAAGTCCGTGACTTGAACATCAAGTTGCCAAGGTCGAAACAGATCAGAGAAGTCGTAGGTCACAATTTTTTTACTCTCGAGAGTCAGAGCGCGACGAGTGGGCACATGCACTTTTGCGAACTTGTCCGACTCGACCAAATATCGCAAAAGCTGTTGTCCGACTGCGCCGGTGCCACCTAGAATGAAGGCGTGCCGCTTTCCGTGACCTGACATAAACGTGATCCTCCCACTTGAGGAATATTGTATGACGAGATGTTTTAAAAGATTAGTAATAGTTTTATTTTCCATCGGGGCAACGGCTTGGGCCACCTCCAGGCCTCTCATCCCTCGGCCACCGGCCGGCCACACCATCTCTGCCTTTGCCACGGTTCCGAACGCGCGCCAGATGGCGCTTTCCCCAAAGAGCGGCTACCTGTACGTCGGTTCTATGGAAGCCGGTAAAGTCCACGTGGTGATGGGCGGGAAAACCCAGGTGCTACTGGATAACCTGACTCATCCCAGTGGAGTCGTGTGGCACAACGGCGATCTTTACGTGAGTGAGATCAGTCGGATCTCCGTGATAAAAAACGTGGATGCACTCGTGAAGACCAACAAAAAAGCGGTTCCGGTCGCGATCAAGAGTGACCTCCCTAAAGACTTTCACCATGGCTGGAAGTACCTGGCGGTAGGACCAGATGGGCTGCTCTACTTCCCAGTCGGTGCACCGTGCAACGTGTGTGCGGTGGAAGATCCGTACGGAGCGCTTCACCGCATGCGGCTCGATGGTACGAAGCTCGAAACGCTGGCCCGAGGTATCCGCAATACCGTCGGCTTCACCTTCCATCCGATCACCCGAGAGCTCTGGTTCACCGACATGGGCCGCGACATGATGGGTGACGATCTTCCACCAGATGAAGTCAACGTCCTTAAAGTTGGAGGCCACTATGGTTTCCCCTACCTCCACGCTTCGAACGTGAAAGACCCCTTTTACTTCGCTCAAAAACCGGCGGCACTCAACGTCATCACACCGGTCGCCGACATTCCGGCCCACTCCGCCCCCATCGGCATCACTTTCACCCACAAAACGATGCTCGACAAAAAATACCCCGGCTGCGCGCTGGTCGCTCTGCACGGCTCCTGGAACCGCAGCAAGAAAAGTGGCTACGAAGTCGTGGTCGGGTGTCCCGATAAGACAAACCAGATCAAGACCTGGACCCCGTTTCTTACCGGCTTTCTCGACAACCAAACCGTTCTGGGTCGCTCGGTAGATCTCCTGTGGCTTAACGAGAAAACACTGCTGGTCTCAGACGATCATGCCGGCATGATCTGGCAAATCAAGGCGACTCCATGAGAGCGCTCTTTCTTCTCCTTCTGCTCTTCATCGCAGGCTGTGCGAACACTCCCCTCAAGCACACGAGAGGAGTGAGCATCCTGCAAGTGGGGAGCACGGACTCGAGCGCCGAGTTCAACCTCCTGGCGCCGACCGGAAGTGAAGTTGAGATCTCCGTCACCGGTGGCGCCGGTGTCGGTGTCCCGCAGATCTCCCGGGAGACTGTCACGCATCCGCAGCATCCACTTTCAGTCCACCAGTTCCAAGTCAAAGGTCTTCCCAGTCCCACAGATACCTATATCCTGGTGGTCAAGATCGATGGCCGAGAAGTCGACCGTCGAAACTTCCGTCTCTTCTCAAATCGTGGCGAAGGTATGACCTTTGTCGTTGGCTCCTGCTCGGATCACCGCTACACCGAAAACCAAAGCGAAGTCTGGAATGCGGTGGCCGCCAAGAAACCGGAATGGCTCTTTCTTATCGGGGATAACCTCTATAGCGTGCACAAGGACACGGAAGTCCGCAGCGAGTCGCAACTGTGGCAGGCCTACGTCGATTCGCGCCAGACGCTCGAGCTCTACTACCTTAAAGACCTGATCCCTACGCACGCCATCTGGGACGATAACGACTACGGCCAGAAAGACGGTGGCAGTGACTACGCCCTGAAAAGTGCATCACAAGAAATTTTCCGTACATTTTTTCGCCCGCGCTTCGGAATGGAAACCATGGTCACAGGGCCCGGGGTGGCCAGTCGCCTCAATCTGTGCGGCACTTTACCTTCCTGGACAATCGCAGCTTCCGCGAAGCCTCAACTGACGGAGAGCACTTCGGCAAAGAACAAGAAGACTGGCTCTTCAAGGACCTTAAAGAAGCGCAGCTCCCGACCTGGATCATCTCCGGCGATCAGTTCTTCGGAGGCTACCATTCATTCGAATCCTATGAGGGCCGCCACCCGCGCGCCTTCGAGAGCTTTCTGACGAAGCTCAAGGAAGTGCCGACGCCCTTCCTCTTCGTCTCCGGGGACCGGCACCTGACAGAGGTCATGCAATTTCCGAAGACGCTCTTCGGGCAGCTGAGCTTCGAGTTCACCTCGAGTCCGCTCCACGCCAAGACCTATCCCGGCAACATCGCGAAGTTCGAGAATCCCTGGCGTGTGATCGGAAGAGATGGAACAGCGAACTTCATGCTTCTCACCACGTGCCTCGAAGAGTCGAGCTGGAACATCGACCTGCGCTCGCTCAATCACACGGGCCAAGAGCTCTTCCGCCGTGAGTTCTCCCTCACGACCGAGGCGCTGAAGGACTTCACCATCGAGAAGCAGCAGAAGCGTCGTCGCTATCGCAGGGCACGCTGGAGGCGCTAGAGGCAGGTCGGGAAGCTCACTCCCCGACCCGTCTCGCTTACTGGTTAAAGATCTTTTTTAAGTCTTCTTTCTCTTTGTCGCTCGCCTCACCTTTGGTAGCGTCTTTCTTCACCGGCACGCCGGTCCCTTTCTTACGAACGAGGACGCGATCGAGGTTTCGGAGGTAGGCCTTGGAGACTTTCTGGAACAGCGAATCTTCCTCAGAGCTACTAAGCCCCTCACGGTTGCGCTTAGCACTCTCGAGCATGTTCTTCACATCACCCTCTTTCATTCCCGTCATGCGAGCAGCATCCGTAAGAGAATTGCCCTGGCCATCCGTGATGCCGCTGCCACCGGCGGCGCCGAGGTCAAGCGAACCGGTGCCGAGGCTGCCGAAATCCGCGTCCCCGAAGCCGTTGCTGCTGCCCTGACCTTGGGAGCTCGCCCCGAGGCCACTCGAGCTAGGAGCGCTGCCGCCGATGGCGGAGATCTTCTGCGACTCCTCGGCACGTGCTGCGTCCGTCAGCTCACCTGAGCCACCGCGGTTGGTGAGCGTGCCCATCGAACCACCGACACCAGAATAAGCAGAGTTATCACCGGGCTTCGCCATACTCGGGACGGCAGAAAGTGGTGAGTTCAAGCGGCCCGCGAAATCACTCGCGCGGCGCAAGCGCTCGGCCGATTCCGGATTTCCTTTGGTGCGCTCCTTGAAGTTCTTCCAGGCCATGTTGTCTCGTGCCACGCGACTGGCGGTCCGGCGTGCGGCCGCGAGGGCCGTCTCGTTAAAGTCGTTCAGCGTCGCTCCGCTGGCGCTCGAGCTCGACGTGGCGTTCGTACCGGAGCTTGCTGGAAGGCCCGCGAACTCTGCCGAGAGCGGGAAGCCCAGAGAGCGGAAGCTTCTGAAGAGCGAGCTCTGCGTGGTCGCACCGCGCTCGCGCGTATCGTCTCCCATCTCCGTACCGTACTTCGAGCCCGTGAACTGGTAGCGCGAGCGACGGATCGCAAGATCCTCGGCGTAACGGTTATAGGCATCATCCATCTCAATGCCACGACGGATCGACAGCGTCGTCAGAAGGCGTATGTTGTGCAAGAGCGAGAGGTAGTAGTTTTCAAGATAGGCCAGCGGATAGCCGAGGCCCACCTTCGAAGACATGAAGCGCCACTTGTAGTGCATCTGGTACACGTAGTCGGCGAAGAGCTCCGCGCGAGCCTGGGCGTCTTTCTTCGCATCCACGCCCTTCTCAGTCAGGAGCCCTTCCTGCACGTTGAAGATGTCAGCGAAGCCGCGCGGGTTCGGGTGCTTCCCGTCGTAGTTCGTCTGGCCGCACTCGTTGAGATTCTCGCACAGGGCATACTTCACGACCGCTTTCTTATAGGCGTCGATGCGGCCCTGCTCGAAGGTGTACTCCGGCTTGAACTCGCCCTCGGCGTTCATGTAGAGCATGAAGTTCGGGAAGAAGCGCTTCTTGTCGGTAGCTGACGGATTACGCTTCCCGATTGACTGGGCCCACTTACAGCCCTCCAGGAAGCCCTTATTGAGCTCCGGGACCCAGTTGTTCTTGAGGTTCACTTCGGCTTCCATGAACTCCGGCATTGCAGGATCCATAAGCATGCGGTCGAACATCACCTTCTTCCAGGACTGAAAATCCGGATTATCCGCAATCGCTTTGTCCGCAGTTGGTCGATAGAAACTCGCCGCACACATGGTCGCCTTGAAGGGACCGACACATGGATTGGGTTCGACTCCGCCGTAACCAATCGCCGCACTATAAGTGTCGCGGCATGAGCGAGATTCTTTCTTGCGCCATGGGAAGACGGCTTCGATGCCGGGCTTGTTACTGGACGCAGGCCAGTGAAGAATGCGGTAGAAGGTTTTACAGTTGAAGAGTTTTAAGAAACCACAAGACTTCTTCTCCACTAAACGGT
>JBKHVY010000099.1:0-9252 GCA_046569805.1 Bacteriovoracia bacterium
GAAGATCTTCGTTTCCATGAAGAAAGAACTTCCGCTCCAAACAAAGATCACCATCTGGATCTCGGACTTTTTGCAGAACTACTGGTGGGCCGTGTTCCTCGCCCTGATCGGTGGTTGGTACATGATCCAGCGCTACATTCAAACTCCGCGGGGCCAATCCCAGTGGCATGGCCTGCTGCTGCGACTCCCCATCATTGGGATCCTGACAAAAATGATCAACGTGAGTCGTTTTTGTAGCACGCTCGCGACACTCTTAAACTCCGGAGTCCCGATCTTGACCGCCATGACGATCGTGAAAAACCTGATTCCCAATGTCCACATGAAGGACGCCATCGAGAAAGCGCGCATCTCCGTTTCTGAGGGTGCGACGCTGACGGGCCCTTTGATTGCGTCGGGCCACTTTCCGGCCCTCGTGACGCACATGATCCGCCTGGGTGAAAAGTCCGGTGAGCTCGAACCCATGCTGAAAATCGTTTCAGAAAACTACGAGGATCAGGTAGAATCCAAAATCGGCGGATTGACCTCCGTTCTCGAACCCATCATGATGGTCATGCTGGGCCTCGGCGTCGCCTTCATCGTCTTCGCCGTGGTTGTGCCGATGATGAGCCTCAACAGTGTTCGCTAGCCCTCTAAGGAGAAGTGTCGTGAGAAATAACCAAGCCGGTATGAGTATCCTCGAAATTCTAATTGCCCTGACCCTCCTCGGTCTCGCCGGGACCTTCGTTGCCGGTAAAGTGTTTGAAAACCTACAAGAAGGTAAAGTTCAAACCGCCAAGATCCAGATCAAGAGCCTCGGGGACCGCCTTAAAGAGTTCCGTCGTGACTGTGGCTTCTTTCCGACCACAGACCAGGGTCTCGATGCTCTCCTGAACAAGCCAGAGGGCGGCGGCCGCGACTGCAAGCGGTACTCTCCGTCGGGCTACATCGACGGCGGAAAAGTGCCGCTCGATCCTTGGGACGCAGAATATATCTATGAGTCTGACGGCAAGACCTTTAACATTATATCTCTCGGTGCAGATAATGCGGAAGGTGGCGAAGAATTTGATGCTGACATCAACTCCAAAGATCTCTAACTCAAGCTCTCACGACCAAGGTTTCTCACTCATAGAAATCTTGGTCGCTCTGTTCCTCGCCTCCCTCATTTTCCTCGCTCTCCCGTCCTCGGAAAACTCTCGCCGCCACCAGGATCTCCAGTCCGCGGTGGATGACCTCGATCGCGCCGTGCGCTTCGCGGCCCAGGAATCCATTCTTCGCAACACCGTGACCCGTTTAAAGATCGAGCTCGAGAAGTCACCGGTCGAATACGTCGTGGAGTATGGGCCGAGCGAGAACCTGGTGCTCCCGACGCTCGTCGACACCACGAAGCTCGACCTCGAGGAGATCGAAGCGCAGAAGCGCAAACAAAGTCAGCTCGATGGCCAGTTTACGAAAGTGGAGGAGTTCCAGGACGTCACCCGCGCCTTCTCCCCCGAAGTTGAACTCCTGGGCGTCGCCAATCAGTTCCAGAAAAATCTCATGCGCGACCAGACGGCAACGATCTACTTCTACCCCACCGGCGAGCGCGACGGGGCCCTGCTGATCTTCGCCACGCAAGACGAACTCGCAACGCTCGCCATCGAGCCCTTTCAGGAAAAGACGCGCGCCAGTTACTTTCCCATCCCGCAGGTCGAGGGTGAGATTGCGAAAGCCGATGATTTCCGAGAGACTAAAGTTCAGGAACTCGTGAACACGTGGCTAGACCAATGACAAAACTCCCGACGGCGCAGGCCGGCTTCTCTCTCCTCGAGGTGATGATCGCCATCACCCTCTTCGCCGTGTTCATCAGTGCCTTCCTCGTCTCGCAGGGCTACAACGTCTCCGACTCGGCCCTGACCGAGGAGCAGCTCAAGCTGCACATGCTGTGCGAGAAGAAGATGAACGAACTCATGATCGACCCTCCGCGCTTCACGAACGCGCTCGAGGACCTTAAGGAGACGAAGACCTTCGAGGAGAAGGACTTCGCCAACTACAGCTGGACGGTTGAGTGGAAGCGCCTCAAGGTGCCCGACTTCGGGAAGATCTTCGCGGCGAATGCCCAAGCGGGCGGAGCCGGCGAGGACAACAAGTACTACGACACCGACAACAGTGCCTCCCGAAACCAAACCCTCGAGGCCGTGGTCTTCGAGAAGCTCAAGGAAAACATCGAACGCGCTGTCTGGCAGCTGCGCCTTACAGTAACCAACAAAGAAACCCAGTACTCCTACACCCTCTCGCGCTGGGTGACCAATTATGACGAACCGATCCAACTCAATCTCTCACTCTGAGGCGGGGCTCACGCTTCTCGAGATTATGATTTCGATCGTAATCCTGTCCTTCGTCATCCTCGGGGTGACGGCGATCGTCGATAACTCGGAGGCGACGAAGGACCGCACCATCAAGCTCGACCGCGACAACCTGCAGATCGAGACGGCCCTCGCGCGCATCGAGTGGGACTTCCAGCAGATCTACTCTCCGCTCTACTACTCCCAGAAATTCCAAGGCAACCTCGACCCGAACGTGAACCCCGGCATCGAAGAAGTGAGTTACCACTACGAGGGCCACCCGCGGTTCTCGGGCCCGAGCATGGACGGTCTCCCCATCCCGCGCTTCCAGGCCCGGGACAAGTCCGAGCTCATCATCCTCACCGCATCCAACCGCCGCAAGCTCGAGGACCAGCGCCAGTCGCACTTCATGTGGGTGCGCTACTACGTGGACGACGTGAAGCTCGAGGCCGACGGCGAAAACGAAGAGCGGACGGTGAAGGCCCTCATGCGCCAGGTTTTCCCCGACGATCCCTGGGCCAAGGAAGATCTCCCGGTTGACCGGACGCGTGCCGCGGTTCTGCTCGAGGGCGTCGAGGCCGTCGAGTTTTCTTTCTGGAACACCTCGACGCGCAAGTGGGACACGAACCTGCAAGCGATCGTCGATGGTGAAGCTCTCATCCGGGGCCTTCAGTTGAGTATCAAATGGCTCGACTCGAGTAACCTCGAGCGCGAGACCAAGCGCTGGTTGCGGCCGCTGTGGCCGAGGGTTGTCCCGAGGGATCCCATCCCGCAGGCCTCGCCGCCACCGGGTGCGCCGGGAGCGCCTGGCGTTCCTCCGGGTACGCCCGGCACCCCGACCGGTAACGAAGAGGACGAGCCATGAAGCACACGCCGCTCAAGAACGAATCGGGCGTGGCGCTGATCATGGTCATGACCGCGCTCCTCGTGCTCATGGCCCTCTGGGGCGAGTTCACCTTCGAGAGCAAGCTCTCGCGCATCAAGACGACGAACCTCCTCGACAAGAGCCAGTCGCGGCTCCTCGCCGAGTCGGGCCTCGAGCTCGCGATGATCCGCCTGAAGCTCTACAAAGAAGCCTACAACATGTGGCAGAAGAACGACTCGGCGAAGAGCAGCGTCTCGATCCAGCTCCTGAACCAGCTGTGGGAGCTTCCCTTCGTGTACCCGATCCCGGTGCTGCCGGACATGGGCGCGCAGGTGAAGGCGGCCGTCGGCGAGTTCCAGAAGGAGTCGATCCTCGAGGGCGAGATGAAGATCAGCGTGCAGAACGTCTCGAACAAGCTCAACCTTAACATGATCCGCCTCTCGTCGCCCAAGGCGGCGCAGGCCCCGGGCGGCACCCCTCCGCCGCCCGTCGACGACGATCCGCCACCGGGAGGGAACGACCCGGACGCAAACTTCAGCATGGAACAACAGCTCGTGAACCATCTCACCTTGCGCATGCGCGAGAAGGGCGAGCAGGATGAAGCGTTCCGCGATCGCTTCGGGAGCCTCGATCCGCAGCAGCTGGTGGCGAACCTCAAGTTCTACATTTCAGATCGAAACCCCGCCGCACCAACAGCACGCCCGTGGACCTGCTGATGGATAACTCCGAGCAGCTCTTCGCCGAGGCGAAGATCGTCCCGAAGTTCGGGCCCCTGGCCTCCTTCAGTGAGATCTACCTCATTCCCGGCTGGGACGACGCCATCGTCGACCTGGTGAAAAACGAGTTCGACGTCTTCCCGGTGGTCATGATCGATCTCAACAAGATGACGGAGAACCTCCTACGGCTCCTGATCCCCTCCATCAATCCGGACGAGATCCGAGAGTTCTTTGTCTGGCGTGATAACCCGGAGGCTCCGCAGTTCTTTAATTCCGTCGACGACTTCAAGCGCTACATCGTCGACATCGGCAACGTCCTGAGCGAGCCCGCCTTCGACGAGCTCTTCGGCAAGTACCGGGCGCAGGGGATCCAGTTCGGCGCCGCCCCCACGCTCTTCCGCGTTCTCTCCGAAGGCACGCTCAACCGCTCGACCACAACTCTGGTTGCGACCGTCGCCATCCCCACGCAGGCCGTTCCACCACCAGTCGCGCCACCGCCACGGCCTCCCGGCGGTTCAGACGATGAGAACCCACCACCACCGCCACCACCGGCGGGCGCGCCGGGCGCCAACCAAAGCGCTCAACTTCTTGACCCACGGATCATCGAACTCCAAGTGAATTAAGCGGAAATTTCTTTCACCACGCGCTATCGCTTTGTTACACTTATTCTATGCACGTACTTGCCATCGACGCCGGATCCTACTCCATCAAACACATCTCCACTCTCCTGGATAAGCGCAAAGCTGTGCACCTCGAGATGCGCGAGCATAACATCATGCAAGCGCTGGAGGAGAACCCCTCGTGGGGCACCGTCGAAGAGGCGACTCGCCAGATCATTCTCGGCATCATCGAATCCTCGGCGCGCACCGATACGCGCATCGTTATCCACGTGCCCTCGGAAGCCGTCACCACGCGCTTTCTCACGCTTCCGATCCGCAATCGCAAAAAAGCAGAGATGATGATCCCCTTCCAGCTCGAAGAGGATATTCCCTTCGGCCTCTCGGAAGCACACTTCGCCTGGTGCCTCGACGTCAACCGTACGCAGTCGGTCGCTCTCGTGGCCCTCATGCGCGATATTGAATTCGCACCCTTCTACGCGCAGCTCGACTACTGGTCCTCGCCGGCCTCGGTCGTGACCAGCGAAGCGTCAGTGATGGATGCGTTCTACTCGCTCAATCCCGTGGCGGGCCCGTTCTGCGTACTTGACATGGGCCACCGTTCGACGAAGGCGTACTTCTTCTACAACTCGAAGCTCATCGCCACCCACGTTAGCTACGTCGGTGGTCGCCACATCGACGAGATGATCGCACTGACCTACGGGATCGAGCCGACCGAAGCGGTGATCTACAAGCACCAGAACGCCTTCGTCTTGACCTCTGGCCAGATGAGCGAAGTCGACGACAACCAAAAAGAATTCGCGCGTCTCATGGAGCAGGTCTTCCGCCCACTCTTGAACGACTTCCAGCGCTGGGAACTCGGCTTCCGCGTTACCCACGGAATGAAAATGGCACAAGTTTTTCTCTGCGGCGGTTCGAGCAACATCCGCAACATGCCGAACTTCCTGACGGAACACTTCGCCGTGAAGTGCACGCTGCTCGAATCCTTCGAAGGCGTTGACACCCAAAAGGTCGATCTCAACACAAAGAGCCGCGCCCGCTTCACGATGGTCAACATGATGGCACTCTCGCTGCGCGCGAAGGGCCGCCTGATCAACCTCCTCACAGGCCGCTACGCTCAGGCTGCCCGCGGTGAGTTCCCGCTGCACACCCTGAGCTTCCTCACGGCCCGGGCGTCCATCGTCACCGCCGTCCTCGTGCTGGGCCTCATCACTCAGCGCGTGTTCCTCAACCTCGACCTCAAAGCGGTCAATGCGAAGATCACCAGCACTGCCAAGAACGCGGCCCTAGGCCTTTCGGCGCGCGAGAAGCGCTCCATTGCTACGCAGCCGGCCCTGGTGGAAGCCTCTCTTCGAAAAAAACATAAGGCCGTGCGCCAGCAGATCTCCACCCTTCAGGCCGCCGCTGAGATCAAGGCCCTCTCGCCGCTCGTCATGATCTCTGCCTCACTGGCCGGAGTCGATGCGGTCCTCGAGCGCATCACCGTGACCGATGCCGGTGAAGTCTCCGCCAGTTTCAGCGCCACGAAGCCTGAGAACCTCGCCATCCTCGAGAGCAAGCTGCGCACGGTGAGCCTGCGCGACGTGCAGATCAACATCGACGCCACTAAGAACGAGCTCACTTTCTCCGGGGTTGAATAATGGAAGCCCGTACACCTGTTCTCAAGAAACTCGACCAGGCCATCTTCACCCAGGTCGACGAATTCAAGAAGACTCCCGCCCACTCGCAGATCCTGGAGTTCTACGGCGGCCTCGAGGACGAAGGGCAGAAGCTCTTCAAGTGGATCTTGCTGCTGGCCACCGTCGCGATCCCCTTCCTCCTCTTCGTCGTCCTTTGGTTTCAGAACTCGCGCATCGAAGCGGAGCTCAATTCGCGCATCGCCCTCGTCGAACGCATGCAGCAGATCATCACGCAGAATACCGAAGTCGGCGGACTCGCGACCAGCATCGCAGCCCCCTCCGCGTTCACCAGCGAGGACGAGCTCACTGATCGCGTCACCAACTCACTCCGGGCCGCCACGATTGATGTGAGCAAGGTTCGCATCAGTAACTTCACGAGCGACGCCATCTCCCCGCTCCTCACGCGCTCCGAAGCCGATTTCAAGTTCGAGGGCCTCACCACGGACCAACTCGTCGGGATGTTTACGATGCTGCTCCAGCGCGAGCGCTTCCGTGTCTCTGCTGTGGAGATTCAGCGGAACAGTGGCTCGAATCTCCTCGACGACACGTTCCACGCGATCCACTTCGGTGAGACGCAACTCGCGGAAGAAGAATAATGGCCATCTCTAGCGACGTCAAAAACCTCGATCAAGTCCAGTACGGCACAGGTCTGCCGAAGCTCCTCGTGAGCCTCGCCGTCGTCTTCGCCTTCGTCGCTGCGTTCGTGGCCAATTTCCCACTCGAGCGCCAGGTCGAAACTCTCCTCAAGGTGCAGATGGCGAAGATTCCCGGCTGTCGCATGAGCTTCGAATCCCTGCGCATTGAATTCTTTCTCCCGAAAGTCATCCTCACTGATGTGAACCTCCCCGGCAGCTGCCTTGGTGGCACACAGACACTCAAAATGCCAGAGGTGGCACTGCGATTCCAGGGCCCAAGCTTCGCCCCGTTAGGTGTCGCCCTGCGGATGGACCTGAACCTTCCGGCGGCCCCCCTCTCCCTTCATTACGCCGCGGGCCTGGGTTCGCAGGTCTTCAACATCCAGGAAGAAGATCTTCCACTCAGCGTTCTCTCGGCCCTCCTGCCGTCGATGCCTAAGATGCAGGGCCACATGAAACTCAACGGTAAGATCGCCCTGGTGGGCCAGCAGGTGCAGGAGATGAAGGTCTTGCTCGAGTCGCAGAACCTCGAGATTCTGCCACAGACCGTGAACGATATTAAGATCCCGCGACTCGCGATCGGGAATCTCCTCCTAAAGCTCGAGTCCCAAGGACCGCGAAAGCTCTAGGTTCAGGAGTTCATCCTCGGCAAAGCCGATGCTCCGATTCGCGGAAAGTTCAGCGGCACCATCGATCTCGCTCCCGGGGCGATGTCGATGTCACCCGTGAGCCTGCGCGGAGAGGCCGCCATGTCGGATGATTTTCTCCAAGCGTTTCCGATCTTGAACCTCATGCTGCCGCAGTTCGCGCAGAAAGACGGCTTCTACCAGATTAATCTCGGAGGCACGCTCGGTGGCCTCAAACCACAACCCTAAGCTATGCTGAACTTCGAAGCCGCTCTTACGACCACGCTTAAGCGCTACGCGCACCACCCGACCATGCTCAAGGCGATGGACTACGCGGTGATGCCACCAGGGAAGCTCTTCCGACCAAGGCTCCTCGAGGCCCTGTGTCGAGACTGCGGCGCTCCCGAGCCGAAGGACATTCTTCGCTTGGGTTGTGCACTAGAAATTCACCACGCCTACACGCTCGTTCACGATGACATGCCGTGCATGGATAATGATCTCGAGCGCCGAGGGAAACCGACCACCCACGTGGCCTTTGGCCAGTGGCAGGCCCTCCTCACGGGCGACGTCCTGCTCGCGCTCTCGTACGCGGAACTCGAACACCTCACGACCGAGGGCGCAGGCTTCCTCCGAAAGTTCTTCCACTGGGCAACCGGCGCCAAGGGCCTGATCCTCGGGCAATGGATTGATCTCGGACACGAAGGCGCCAACCACGCCGCACTCCTCGTTCGCATGCATGAGCTCAAAACCGCACGCCTCATGCAAGTGGCCACAGTCGGAGCCATGGTGCTGACGAATCCTCGCTTCACGCTCAAAGACCTCAAGCGCGCCTTACGCCTCGGAAGCTCGATCGGTCTCGTGTTTCAACTCTTAGACGATCTCGACGACCTGTGCGCCGGAACACTCTCGAAGCACGAGCTGGCAGTGAACCCATTTCTTCAGGCCCCCAGCGAAGTGCGAGAGATCCTCGCGCACGCACTCAAGACACTCGCTCAGTATCAGTTACCGGAGACGCAAAAATTCCTCCGAAGCTTTCTCAATAAGTCGGCGACGAACCTCATCGCGAACCACGCCGCTTGGGGTAAGCACCTGGCGAACGAAAAGAGTGAGATTGAAAAACTTCTGAAGCCGCTCGCGAACTAGCCGCTACAACGATACCAAGATTGAACAATTCGCCCGTAAATCTACCAGCGGTGCTTCGCCTTGAGCGCTTTGATGAGCGTGAGGCCTTCGACGAGCGTCTCGATGGCCGCCTGCTGGTTACCACTCACAACTGAATCTTCCGTATAGGACTCAAGGACCGTAGGATTTTTTAGAGCGCTCTTCGCTTCGAGCAGCGACATCTTTCCGTCGAAGAGCAGTGACTTGATCTTGAGAATGAGTTCGACGTCGACCCGAGAATACACCTTCTGACCATCTTCCCCGAGGACGGGTTGGATCTCTTCGAACTCTGTTTCCCAGAAGCGAAGGACATAGGGTTTGACTCCCGTGATCGACGTCAGCTCACCGAACTTAAAAGCCGATTTCTGCGGAATGGACATGGAGGATTCCATTCCCACCACTACTCGTCGTCTCCGAAGTCATCGTCATCATCGTTATCAGGCTCTTCAATACCAGCAAGGAACGAGCTCAGGGCGCGAGGCTTGCCTTCCTTGGCCGGAAGGTTCGTGTTCTCGTTACCTTGATCATCTAAACGATGCGCGTAGCGATCGGTGATGTCCTCTTTGAGAATCTGCGAGGGCTTAAATGTCAGCACTCGACGAGCTGAAATCGTCATGGCCTCACCCGTTTGCGGGTTACGCCCGACGCGCGTG
>JBKHVY010000100.1:0-265 GCA_046569805.1 Bacteriovoracia bacterium
TGGCGACGTCAAAGACTACGTTGTTGCGAAGGTTGCGTTGCGCCGAGTTCACCGGGATATCAATACCTGCGATGGCAGTGCTCGTTCCGCTACAATTGAGAAAGCGCGCATCGCCATCAAACTGCGTATAGACCTGAAGCGTCTTGTCGATGTCGCGGCAGCAGCGGTTTTGCTTGAGATCGAAGTCCGGATTATATGTGTTATCGAGGAGCTTCTTCGGCTGTGGATTTCCACACACAAGATCCTCACGCCAGAAGGCCTGCTC
>JBKHVY010000100.1:275-9215 GCA_046569805.1 Bacteriovoracia bacterium
CTCGGCGATGTTATTCGCGAAGCCACCCCAGTTCGAGAGCGTGCGCATCTTGGTTGCCACGAACTCGCTTGGAGCACATTCGAGGTCCGTAAAGCAGCTCGCACCAGGCGCGCGCAAGCACGCGTTCCTCTGGTACCCCACGGTGAGAGCAGGAGAGTTGTTGACGGTGTTAAAGAGTCCGAGCGCACTGTACTCCGCCATGTCGAGGAGGCTCGTTGAGTAGTTCTGGCGCACTGTCTGTGCGAGGAGCGTGGGGTCTGTCAGTGACGAGCCCGCATTGAGGTGAACGTAGCTACCCGAGAGAGTCGCCGGGCACATGGCCAGGAGTTTCGTGTTAAGGGTGCTTGAGCTCGATACTTTGCCTGCGGCACCGACGCCGAGGATGCGATCGGCGGCGTCCGGATCGGAGGTGGGAGGCACACGTGAATGGACGTCGTTGTAGGTCAGCGAGCCGTTGACGTCGCGGCCAGGGACACAGATGGCCTTGACGTTGGCGTTAGTGATGAGGTGGTCGCGGAGAGTCAGAAGGGAGTCAAGGCCCCAAGCGGGAGTGTTGACGGAGCTCGCAGCCTTTGAGCCGTAGAAGTCTTGGGGGCGGCCGATGAAGCGCGCGCCGAGGCCAAAGGTATCCCGAGCACCGAGAGTACCAAGCAGGTTCTGTGCACTCGGTGAACTCGCAAAGCGTGCGATCGAAGTGTTGAAGCGGGCCTGGCCGTCGATGCGTGCGCAGTAGTTATTTGGTGAGCAGGCCGCAAGCCCCGGAAGCTCCGTGCCGTTGTAGGAATTCAGAAGCGACGTAAGGTTTGTCTCACAGGGACTGCCGCGGCCGCGATAGACGCAGCGGCGGGCCTGGCCATTCACTCCACCGACGATGGAGGCGAGGGGGCGAACTTGGGAGTCGGAGATCTCGTTCCCGCTGGCGTCGAAGACCGGCCAGTTGGTGGTGATGCCGGTGACGTTCTGGCAGGAGTAGTCGTAGCCGAGCTGGGCGATGCAGTCGTTGTCGTTGCTGCAGAAGTGGTTGCGCTGGCACTCGGCGCCGTCGCTCAAGGTGTCGTGGTTGATGTTCGAGCCGGAGTTTACCGCGGAGATGGCTTCGCTCACGACGACCTTGAAGTTGTTGTCGACCGTGCGGTCACCAAAGAACCCGTTCACCGCGAGGAAGAGGCGGCTTCCGCTCGCTTTAATGCGACGTTGGTTTCCGATCGAGAACCAGCTCACTCCATCGAAGGAGCCGATGAGTGAGCCGTAGTCGAAGCCGTACCAGTCGCGCTGGTACCCGTTGGCAAAGAGGAAGTGCTGGGCCGCGAGTCGGCGTCGGCGCTGGGTGTTTACGGAGTTATCTTTGGCGTGTGACCAAGGAAGCATTGTTGCGGGCACGAAGCAAGCGCGACCGAAGTGCAGATCGTCTGCGCGATAGGTGCCGGTGTTGCGCTGGCGCGAAGACATCTGAAGATCAGGAACATAGCCACCGCCGCGAGCGGCGAAGGTCTGCGGGAAAAGCTTGAGGACCGGGGAGTAGGGATCGTTGCCGCAGTTGTCGCAGCTTGCGAAGCCACCGCTATCGACGAAGATGTCGTAGATTCGGTCCTTCTTTACGGTCACCATGCGCGGAGGCTTGGCGGCAGCACCTTGCTTATTAAAGGAGCCGTAGATCTCGTGGAAGCCGACGTAGTTCGTTATGTTGTTTGGTCGCAGCGGATCGGAATTGGTGTAAGTAAACTCTTGGCCTTCTTGGGCCGGGGCGGTTGCTCCGCTATCGTTATCCCAGACGGTTCCGTTGACGTCGTAGTAGCGTGACGGGACCGTTTTCGCTGAGACGTAGACGACTTGCTGGAGCGGCGGTTCTGGCACCGGAGGCGGAGGATAAACGCAGCTGTAGTCGGTGATTTGCGTCGTCGTGCCGGAGATCTGAGACACAGGTGCGAGGTTACAGTTGGTGGCACCGACCACGCCACAGCCACAGAGTTGGTTGACACGAGTCTGCGCCTGCGAGCGACCGCTGGTGAGGGTATCAAGGTTCGCGGTGGTCGGAGTGGCGTAGTAGGTGATGACTACCGTTTGATTGGTGGTGATGGGTGAGGAGAAGAAGATACCGCCGCCTTGAACACGCCAGGTCGAATCACTCTGGGCCACCAGCGTGTCGCCGACCTTCACGATCGGGAGCACACTCGCGAGATCCGCATAATGAGGGAGCTGGAAGAAAGAACTGAGACCATGATCCGAGGGCCTAGGAGGTGTGGACTGGCGACCCTGAACGTAAGTTTTACTACAGCGCGCGAGGGCCGAGCTAAGCTTCACGCAAGTCGCGTCGACCTTATACTTTAGAATAAGCGTATCATCGAGAGCGTTGCTGGGAAGGACCTTCTTCACAACAAGTGTTTGCGCTTGATCGATACGACCGTTGCCACCGCCGCTGATCTCGTGACTGTCAGAAACGTTGGGGGCGTCGAACCCAACCAGTCCCTCTTGGTACAAGAGCTGCTCACCGTAGCGGAAGCTGAAGATCGTATTGGTATTGAGGAGATTATTGGCCCAGGTGAAGTTGTTGTCGTCCAGCGGTAGCGTGAACGTCTGGTTCGCGGGGTTCGTGGAGCGGATGAGTTGAGAGGCGTTCGGAACGGTCTTCGTGCAGTACCCGATCTCATCGAACTGTGGATTGAGGCAATCGAAGAGGTCCTTCATCTCGTTCAAGCGTTTAAGCGAGGCGAACTGTGGATCTGTGGCGTCGCTGTCTCCAGGCACTGTCGGGATTGTCGTGGGACATACGTAGAAGAACTGGGGATAAATGGTGAAGCGCGTGGGATTGTTCTGGACATCCTCCCAGGCGGAGACGAAGGCGTTGCTGGTCGAGTCGACACCGCTGCGGATCGCTCCGTCTCGCACGCACTGCCCCTCGAGGCAGCAGTTGAAGCCGATCTGAGCGCAGGCGGAGTTCGAGCTGCAACCCTGGTTGCTACCACTACCGGGGGCAGAGATCTGGACTCGGAGCTTGAGAGCGGAGAGGCGCACGTCCGGAACCACACTGCCGGAGTCGAAGTGGACACGGAGCCCTTCGCTTTGCGGAGAGGTCGCGCAGTTAGCGCACAGACTCTGGAGGCTAAAGTGGAGCGTCGCCGTTGGACCGAAGATCTGGTTCTTCGCATTGTTAAGACCCGAGGTCAGACAGTCGGTTTCATTACGGCGCTGGTCTCCCGGAAAGGCGATCCAGCTGTAGGCGACCGTGGTGACGAGCCCCTGGGCCGTCGACTGCGTATTAAGAACCGTGCGCCGACGGAGTGCTGAGAGTACAAGTATGCGCGAGGGTGTGGTGTTTTTGAACTCCGCAAGTACACACACCTTGCTGGTTGGCGGGAGTGCTTGGATTTTTTCCTGCACGTTCTGGCCCCACACAAGCACTGCATCCGCTGTTTCTAACGGGAGATTGAGCACATCAAACGATCGGGTGCCATTGAGCTCTAAAAAATTTCGTGCCTCGTCGTTGAAGCTCGCCAAAACTTCTGAAGTTGTTCCTCCGCCGCTTGATCCAGAAGTGGGTGTCGCACCGGCGGAAGAAAGATTTTGGCGGGGAGCGGGGGTCTCAGGCATGCACGACGACACAAGCACCAGAAGTGCTGACATTAAAAAATTCGTGACTGTGATATTGAGTCCCTGCATGGTCTCCACTATTCTCCTATGAAATCTATCGGCACTTAAGAGCAGGAAAATTTAGTCCTTCTGAGTGCTTACCCATATTTTCCGCTATTTTTGAAAGCCACTCGACGAAGCTACTTAAGTCTCTGAAAATTGGTTGAGTGAAGCTGAGGGTTTTTGACAAGTTGTGCAACAAAAGTTGTCGTCGAAGCTCAAGTATGGCCCTGAGTATCCGATAAGTTTGGTTGTAAGCAAGCTTATAGAGTATGATTGTGCTCTGACAGGGGGATCTATGAAGCTGATTTTGACTTTGATTTTGTTATCCATCGGGCTGCCGGCCCTGGCGCAATCCGTGGGGGCGCAGGACGCTGAGATGATGCTGAACCAGATGCAGGCATCAGGAAAGGTTACCGCAGAACAAGCGGAGATCACACGTCGCTACATGAAGACGATGGATTCGAAGGACTGGGAAGCAGTTCAGAAAAAAGCCCAAGACTGCCTCAAGCGTAATCCCGCGGCTGCAGAAAAAATCAAAACTCAGGGCATCGACGCTATTTCTCCAGATCTTTGCAAGTAACCACATCGAGGAGTTCGTAGAGCGCCATTTGAGAGAATCTCAGCTTCAGCGTTTCGCGGTCTCCTCGGAAGTTGAACTTCTTCGCAACTAAAGTCTCCTTCGTCGCAATTCCGATCCACACTGTTCCGACCGGTTTCAGTTCGGAGCCACCACCGGGGCCGGCGATGCCTGTGAGAGAAATGCCGACGTCCGTTCCGAGTTTCGTACGAACTCCCAGGGCCATTTCTTTTGCGACCTCTTCACTCACGGCACCGAATCTTTTGAGCGATTCTTCGCGCACATCGAGGATATTTTGTTTCACGCTGTTATCGTAGCTCACCACCGAGCCCCAGAACACTTGAGATGAACCGGAGATGTTTGTGAGTCGGTGCGAACATAGGCCACCAGTGCAGGATTCTGCAAAGCTCACGGTCATTTGTTTTGACTGGGCGCGGGCCACGATGAGTTCTTCGAGCGATTCGGCGCCCTCGTGCCAAACGTAGGGGGCGAGAGGCGAGGTTTGAATGGCTTCTCGCACTGCCAGAATCTTTTCATCGAGTTCGATCTGATCACTGGCACGCACACTCACGCCGACATCTACGCCCATGATCTGGGGGAGTGAACTCACGGCCCCAAAGGCTTCGAGTTTTTCCCATAGCCCCGGACAAAGCTCGAAGAAGATTTTCTCCTCCGGCACTCCGCGAGTGCGAAAGGTCCGAAGCGACAAGAGTCCCTGCTGGGGAAGGAGTGGTGCGACCAATCGGGGAAAGTGCGCCGAGAGCATATCGCGGAACTCTTTCGGAACTCCTGGGAACGCTAGAAGTGTGCGGCCTTGGTGAGAATAGAACAGGCCCGGGGCAAAACCACTCGGGTTATCCAGCAGCTGGAAACCCTCGGGCGCAAAATTGTAAGGATGCTCCGGCGCGAGCTCTCGGCCTTGGCGCTGGTAGTTCCCTCGGGCTACCGCCCGCATCCCAGGGGTCGTGGTCAGGGGGCGACCATAGAAGTCACCGATAACAAGCTTGGTGATGTCATCGGCGGTAGGGCCCAGGCCCCCGGAGCAGATGATGAGGTCGCAGTCGCGGGAGAGTTGCCCCAAGGCGGCCGCGAGGGCCGCGGGGGTGTCGTGGGAGATGAGGGCCTGGTCCAAGGTGAGATTCCAACTCCGCAAAAACTGGGCGAACCAAGGGGTATTGGCGTCGGAGATCTTTCCTTGTAACAGTTCGCTGCCGATGACGAGCATTCCGATGCGCATAGGTGTCTCACTAAGTTTTTCGCACAGTATAGACGTAATCGTGGAAGAGGGCCATAAATGGGCATGGCCCGCACGCTCAGTTTTACTCTTCCATTCTCCGCCGACGTTGACCAGCACGTGCGCCGGCTCTGTCCGGGCGTGCGCGATTATCGTGTGGTTTCGAAGAGCCTCGACGCCCGGGGGGCTCCGCGCGGTCGAGTGCCGCAGTTTCATTACACGGTGGAAGCTCTGGTCGAGGCGAATGATCGCTACGGGCAAAAGAAGCAGTTCCCACAGTTCGAGGCACTGGGCCATAAACCGATCATCGTGGGAGCTGGTCCGGCGGGATTATTTTGTGCCGTCATGCTTGCAGAGCATGGTGTTCCATCGATTGTGATTGAGCGGGGAGAATCCGCTGATAAGCGCATGCTCAAGATCGCGAAGTTCTGGCGCAAGGGTGAACTCGATCCTGAGACGAACGTGTGTTACGGCGAAGGTGGTGCCGGTCTCTATAGCGACGGCAAGCTCATCACACGAGTCAAGTCACAGCACATCCCCTACATCATGCAGAAGCTCGTAGAGTTTGGTGCGCCAGAAGAAGTTTCGTATATCTCTAATCCTCATTTGGGTTCGAACAAAATCCGCGCCATCATCGGGCAAGTTTCGGCCTGGCTTTCGGCGCGTGGCTGTGAACTTCGCCACAATACCAAAGTCACCAAGGTTCTCTCTGAAGGAGGACAAGTGACCGGTGTCGAACTCGCGACCGGTGAGCGACTTATGAGCCCACATGTCGTGCTTGCTACCGGGCACTCAGCGCAAGACATCTACACGCATCTTTTGGAGAGCGGCGTAGCGATGAAGCAGAAAGACTTCGCCGTTGGTGTGCGCATCGAGCACTCTCGTCGACACATCGATAAGATCCAGTATGGCCAATGGTGCGAGTCGCCGGAGCTGGGGGCCGCGCGCTATCGTCTGAGCTGGCACGACCACACCGCCGACGTCGGCGTCTACAGCTTTTGTATGTGTCCTGGGGGCTACGTGCTCTCCTCGGGCACAGAGGCCGATGGTTTGGTGGTGAACGGTATGTCGAATTTCGCACGCAACTCGCCCTGGTCAAATGCTGCACTTGTGGTGTCAGTGAAGAGCGCCGAACTCCCGGAGAAGGACCTCTTAGCGGGCCTGCGTTTCCAGCACGCCATTGAGAAGCGTGCGTTCGATACCTCAAAGCGCTTTGCCACAGGTCGCGAGATCCCTTCGATGACGGTACGGGAACTTCTGCGCGGTTCGATCGACAATAGAAAGCTTCCCTCTACTTCGTGTCCCTCGCATATCTTTAAAGCGGATCTCACAGACATCTTTCCGAAGACCATTATTGAGCACTTGAAGCTTGGGTTGGCCCAGTTCGAGAAGGCGCTCCCTGGGTTTACTCAGGATGAGGCGCTCTTGATGGCGCCGGAGACACGGACCTCGTCGCCGCTCACGATCTTGCGCGACCGCGAGACCTACCAGTCTCTGTCACACCAGGGTCTCTACCCCTGTGGAGAGGGAGCGGGCTATGCTGGGGGAATTACGTCTGCGGCCGTGGACGGTGTAAGAGTTGCTTATGCCATTCTAAACCGGGAAAAACTTTTGCCTCCTGAGGCGCCATAAGCTATATTGGCGCCAATCAAGCAAAGGAAAATCTCGCATGAAATTGAAGAATATCGCCGTCGTGGCTCACGTTGACCACGGCAAAACTACTCTCGTTGATGAACTCCTCAAACAATCAGGCCTCTTCTCCGCTCACGAGCAGACGACTGAGCGTATGATGGATTCCGGCGAACTCGAACGCGAGCGCGGTATCACGATTCGTGCTAAGAACTGTGCCTTCCGTTGGAACGACACCAAGATCAATCTTCTCGACACTCCCGGACACGCCGACTTCGGTGGTGAAGTTGAGCGGTCCCTCATGATGGTTGACGGTGTCCTCCTCTTGGTCGACGCCTCAGAAGGTCCACTTCCGCAAACCCGTTTCGTTCTTACCAAGGCCCTCGAGCGCGGCATTAAGATTGGCGTTTTCATCAACAAAGTTGACCGCCAAGATGAGCGCATCGACGAAGTCCGCGGCGAGGTCGAAGACCTGTTGCTCGAGATCGTGGCGCAGCTGGATAAGGACGTTGACCTCGATATTCCTTTCTACTACGGCTCAGGCCGCAACGGTTACGCCTCTCAGGACAAGAACCGTCGCGAAGGTGACATGAAGCCGCTCCTGGACTTCTTTACAAGCGACTACTACCCGGAGACCACGTTCGATAAGACGGGCCCGCTCCAGCTCCTCGTCACGAACCTGTCGTACTCGAACTACCTTGGTGCGCTGATGGTCGGACGGATCCAGCGCGGTGTGATCAATAATGGAAAGCAGGCGATGTGGGTGGGCCGCGAAGGCACGAAGCCCAAGGCCTTTAAGATCACCGGCGTTCAGATCTTCGACGGTCTCGGCATGTCGACGGTGGATTCTGCGGAAGCAGGTGAGATCGTGATCATCTCCGGATTTGAAACGGGCGACATCGGTGACACCATCACCGATCCGCAGGCGCCGGAAGCCCTGCCACGGATCGAAGTCGAACCACCAACCGTTTCGGTACAAGTCTCGGTTTCGACCTCTCCGATGTCAGGTCGCGAAGGTGAGTACCTCACGAGCCGTCGTCTCGAGGAATTCCTCCTTTCGGCAGTTCGCTCCAACGTATCACTCAAGTTCGAACCCACTGAAGACCCGAAGGTCTTTGTTCTTAAGGCCCGCGGTGAATTGCAAATTGCCGTAGTGTTTGAAGAGATTCGTCGCCAGGGCTTCGAGCTCATGATCGCAAGACCACAGGTCATTACGAAAGAAGAGAACGGCCAGCTCATGGAGCCCTACGAGAAGCTGGTTCTTGATGTGCCGAACGACTCGACGGGTGTCATCACTGAGAAACTCGCTGCGCGCAAAGGTATGATGGCCAACATGATGAACTACGGTGACGGCCGCACTCGTATGGAGTTCGAGATTCCGTCGCGTGGTTTGATCGGCTACCGCTCGGTGTTTCTGACGGATACGAAAGGACAGGGACTGATGTCATCTTACTTCCTGGGCTATCGCCCGCACGTTGGAAAGATGCTTGGTCGCGTGAACGGTGCGTTGATCTCAGACCGCGCCGGGAAGTGTACGCCTTATGCTCTCTTCAACCTTCTCGCTTCAGGCAAGCAGTTCATTAAGCCCACGGAAGAGGTCTACGAAGGCATGGTCGTCGGAGAGCACACTCGTCCGAATGACCTCGTCATTAACGTATGCCGCGAAAAGCACCTATCTTCCGTTCGTACGGCCGGTAAAGACGAAAACATCATTCTTCCGCCGGTTCCCCAGAGAACCCTGGAATGGGCCCTGGACTGGATCGACGAGGACGAGTGGGTCGAAGTGACTCCGAAGAACATCCGTATCCGTAAGAAAGAATTGAACTCTAACAAACGCACGGTTGTTCGCTAAACATTCCGCTCAAGTACC
>JBKHVY010000101.1:0-9039 GCA_046569805.1 Bacteriovoracia bacterium
GCTCCTGGAGCAGCTGGCAGATGTGGACTACGTGTTTAGTTCTATCGGCGGCGGAGGCCTTGTGGCGGGCTTCGGGACCGTGGTGAAGGCGTTGCGCCCGAACGTCAAGGTGATCGCGGGCCAGGCCTCGGGGTGCCGAGCGATGGTCGAGTCACTGAAGAAAGGGAAGCTCACGCAAACCGACCGTGCCGAAACTTTTGCCGATGGGATTCGTGTGAAGGTGGCGCACCCAGAGATGTATAAGATTCTTCATACCGTCGTCGACGAGGCTTATGCGATCGACGATGAGCAGACGGCCCTGGCAGTGCTCGATCTCATTGAGAAAGCGCGAGTGATCGCAGAAGGTGCGGGCGCCTTGCCACTGGCGATCCTCAAAGAGCTTCACGCCAAGAATCCGAAGCGCTTTAAGGGCAAGAAAATCGTGATCGTCGTGTGCGGCGGAAACATCGACGTCAACCTGCTCGAGCGCATCATCGACCGGGGTCTCATCGAAGGCCAGCGAAAGGTGCGGATCGCGGTACCGATCACGGACCGGCCGGGAACTTTGCATGCCCTCACAGGAATCATCAAAGACACGGGAGCGAATATCTTAGAGGTAGATCACGATCGTGATTCGGAGGGGACTGGACTCACGGGGGCCAACGTGGTGTTTACCCTTGAGACTAAAGGGCCAGCGGAGCTCAAGACCTTGCTCGCGAAGCTCAAAAAAGATTTTCCGCGAGCAAGGGTGCAGAGCTAGTTACTTCTTCTTACAAGACTCAGCGTCGCAGCTGGCCTTTTTGCATGGCTTTTCTTTCGAGCACTGCTCAGTTTTGCAGGCTTCAGACTTGCAGCAAGACTTGGATTCTTTAGCGCAGCTCTTATCCGAGCCGCAGCTCTTCTTCATGCTGGCACAGCCAGTCGCAATGAAAGCAGAGAGGACGATGAACGATAGTGTTTTCATGATTTATCCTTTTGAACGAGATACACTTGTCACTAGTGTACTTAAGATTCCGGAGTGTGCACGATGAGTTTTCTCAGCTGGTTCCAAAAAAAGCCAAAAACACCCTATGACGAGCTCGGTGGTGCGAAGGGTTTGCAACAATTAGTAACTCATTTCTATCAAGTGATGGATACAGATCCGAAGGCCCATGAGTGCCGCGCGCTGCACGGACCAGACCTTACGAATGCACAGGAAAAACTCTTCGATTTTCTCTCGGGCTGGCTGGGTGGGCCACCACTGTTTGAGCAGAAGCACGGCCATCCGCGTCTGCGCATGCGACACTTTCCCTTTGCCATCGGAGAGCGCGAGCGAGACCAGTGGCTCTATTGCATGGGCGAAGCCTTCAAGCGCAACGGTGTGAAAGAAGAGCTGCAAGAGAAGATCATGCGTGCGCTGAGTGAGCTCGCTGAGCGCGTGCGCAACCAGTAGGGTTTAAGCAATTTTTTTAAAGGACACAGTCTTTAGCCACTCTTCGAGCCTGGGTGAGTGCATCCAGTGGAGGAGGTCTTGAGGAGGTGTCGCAAGCTTCAGACGTTTTCCTAGCGCCGTCGAGCGCAGCACTTCCCATTCAAGAAAATCCATCTTGCCCGATAAAGCGATCTGCACGTCTCGCGGTGAGAGCTCGTCCCGGCGCGAAAGCCATTGCTGAAGTCCCAGCACATACTGCAGCTCTTTTCCGAACACCATACCACCACTTAAGGGACAGCCGCGGAACAAGCGCAGAGTCATCTCGAGCGCCCGGTCCGGGTGGAGCTGATGATCACATAAATAGTTCCACACCTCGCGCGCGCGCATCCCCGCAAGTGCGAGGATGGCTGCCTTGTGGCGCAGGACCACTTGCACCTCGCGCTCTCGGTTCCAATGGCCCGACACAATTTCTGCGACGAGTGCTAGGCCTTCTTGCAGTCCGGTCACACCCGGGTGCCAGTGCGCCAGCCAAGGAAGCTCTCTCTGTGTCGCTCCGGCGAGGTTCGAACCCAGGTGCACCCAGCCTTCATGGACCGTGAGCATCGCGAGCTCTTCGCGCGTATAGCTCGCGTCTTCACGTAAGCGAATACCTCTCTTGGTGGTTGAGGCACGCGCAAGAGTGCTGGCCGAGAGAGTAATCTTCGTCGGGTGTTGTGGAAAAAGTGTATCGAGTTCGGCCCGTAGAATGTGCATCGCCTCATGCGAGGAGAGTTTCTCTGCGGGAACACTTTGTACTCCTGGACGCAGAGAGTGGTCGATCGCTAAAAGCGGGTAGTCCTCCAAGAAAAAATGCAGCGACTCGGCGTCGCAGAGAGGTTTTTCCACTTCGCGCCAGTAGCGTTCGATCTTTGTGAAGCGCCGATCCAAGAGACTGGCCTCGAGGGGGTCATCCCAGCTTTGAAGCTGCCGGCGGAGCTCCTCCAATGCCAGCCGCTTGGGGCCATCGATGACCTGTGGAGCGTAGCGGGCACTTAAGAGCGGTCGCCACACGTGGGCCAGCTTCGGGAACTCCTGGGCCAGCTCGCTTTCGTTCCAGCTTTTCTGCTGTACGAGATTAAGTCCTCGCAAGAGGCCCGCGTAGAGAGCAAAGAACTCGGCCTTGTTGATCACGATGACTTATCGGATGACTCGGGTATCTACTTGAGTGCCTTGCTTGGTTGGTGAAAGTTCCCACTCGCAGTATCCTAAATCTATGAAGTTACTTATACTTTTCGCTCTCATGCTCTCTCCTGTCGCCTTCGCGAAGCGCGAGCTCATCGCTCGCGCCGGTGACCGCGACGGTCATCCCGCACGCCCACTGTGCTTCTTCTCGAATCACAAGCTGACCGCTTTTAAGGGCGAGCTCTTAGTGAAGTACACCTGCCTTGGGGCCGAGGACGTGGAGCAGGAACTGTGGCGCCTTGGGAAAACGCCGAAGCTTCTTCTCCGGAGTTCTCCGGGCCAGCTCCTGGGTGATCCGATCGTTAGTCGCGATGACATCTTCGTGGTGGAATTCAGTGAAATGAAAGCCGAAGTGCTGTGGCAGCTCGGCTCCGCGCAGCGCTCGCACAAGATCCCAGGGGATCTGCGCTTCGTCGCTGACGGCGTGGCCCTCGGTGACGAGCATTTGCGGCTGCGAGTGACGGACGATGCCGGAAATTCAACGACCCGTGAATGGTTGCGGGGAACGTGGCTTGCGGGCCCAGAGCGACAAGTAAGCTACTACTTTTCTCCCGCCGCCTCGTCTGAAATCTCACTCCAGAAACTGCGCCTGGGTGCGAGTGGGGAGTGGGACGAAGCGCGGCCAGACGTGATTGAGCTCGCTCAGGCTCCGGAGTTCAAGCCGCAGATTGTCCTCAGCGATCGCGACGCTGATCCCGCGTCGCCGTGGCTCGGCTTCTGGAACTTCAGCGTCGTCAACGGATCCCGCTGGATGGTGATCGCTCGCAGTGATGCGGGGCCCGTGGCGCTCTCGGGCGAGGGCCGTGCCCATCGCGTGATCAAACTCTATGAGCATCTGCGAGATCTCGACTTCTGGCCCGGAGCCGTCGGTGAAAACGGTAAGGCCATCGTGCGTGGGACCTCGCACAGTGGGCAGTATGGTCTATGGGAGGTCGACACAGCCGCGCGTCTCTTGTTGAAACTCGACGATCCCGTCGCGACGGACTTAGGTCTTGCCCGCGTGGGGCCTGTTCTCTTCTACACAGCACCGCTTGCGATGAGCGGCAAAGTTTTCATAGGCACAGGACTTGTGGAATGGGGGAGTTCGACCAGCTTCGGACAGGGAATCCTCGCAGTTTCAAGGGACTAAAAAAACCGATCGAACCTGTCGGTGTGTTAGGAAATTTCAGCTGGGGCGGCGACAAAAACGCGCTTACACTAGAAGCATAACGGAGATCAGACTATGAAAGCTCATGGACGAGCGATCATTCTGGGCCTCGTCATCTGTTTCGACGTGATGGCCGGGGTCAGTTGCAAAGGCGAGCAATCGCTGGTCGTCGGTCATACCTACGCGCTCGATTGGATCACGCGCTTTCGTCTGGCAAACTCCGCGCGCGAGCTGGGCCACGAGGTGTCGTTCAGGCCGATCACGGAAGCCACACAGCTCGACGCCGTCGATGCGCTCTTGATCCCCGGGGGCGCTGACATTCATCCCGATCTCTATTCCACACCCGCGCTGGAAGCTCAGGTCGCAAGGTTTCGGCAGTTCTATCGGCCTAGTCCCGAGGGACCAGGCCGCGATAAGCTCGAGCTTGCCGTCTGGAAGCGCTACTTCAGTGACGCAAAATTCCAGTCGCTGCCCGCACTGGGCATCTGCCGCGGAATGCAGATGATGGCCGTCGCCCAAGGCGTGCCCCTGGTGCAGGACCTTGAGGCGGAGCTTGGAATTAAAAATCGCAACTACTCCTTCGACACGATCAAGGTGACAGATCAGCAAAGCATCGTCGCCGGGATGTTTCCTGAAGGGGAGGCAAGTGGTCTCAAGATCCATCATCAGAATCCCTCGATGCGCTACCTTGCCAGTGCTCCGCTCACGGACCTCAAGGTCACGGCAACAAGTCTTGAGGGGAAGCTCAGCGAGGCCATCGAGTCCGTGTCAAGGCCTGCGATCGGTCTGCAGATTCATCCCGAAAAATCCTTTCCTACCGTCAAACACCGCGTTTTTCAGTGGCTTCTCGCGAAGGCCTGTGAGCGCAAGTCTCAAGGAGACAGCTTATGAAGCAACTCTTCCTCCTCTGCATCTTGATCATTGCCACCAAGGCCTGGGGTAATCTGCACCTCGCCCCTCCGGACTTTGATACGCCCTCAGGCCGTGCGGTGTTTATCGACATGACGAACGCCCATCACGACATCGTCTTCGACGGCTTCAAGCGCCAGGCAACGGCAACGTCGACGATTCGCTTCGAGCAGAAATCTCGAGGACTGCCAATCTTTGACCTCGTCCCGGAGCCAAGCTCTGTGAAAATCGATGGTGAAGAAGTCGCCCAAACACTGACAATGTTGCCCGACAACGGTTCACAAGTGCGTGTGGTGCAAAAGCTTCTGGCACCAGGGACCTACACACTGACCGTCACCAACCGCATCAGCGAGAACGTCCGCTTCTCACCCTTTCGCAACGTGAGCGCGGCCTTCTGGATCCGCGACCTCAAGGCGCGCATGTTCTGGGAGCAGTACCTGCCGGTGAACCTCGAGTTCGATCAGCATCCACGCAGCATGGACCTCAGCTTCAAGGGCCGTAAGGTCCACAACCAAGTCATTCACGCCAACGGTACTGTCACGAAGACCGGCACGAACAAGTGGCGCATTGAGTATCCGGCCTGGTACACGGTTTCTGCCCCGTACTTCCATACCATGCGCAAAGGGGCCCGCCGCACGCTCTACTTCACCCTCAAGTCGATCGATGGCCGCGAGATTCCGGCGACGGTCTACACGTTCTTTCCTTGGAGCGTAAAAAAGTACGCAGAGGAAATGAAGCGCGTGTTCGTCGAACTTGAAAACGATTACGGCCCATGGCCCCACGACGTCTCCATCGCCTACGGCGCGGGCCTTGGTGGCATGGAGCACTCGGGGGCGACCATGACATCGTTCGCGGCGCTCGACCACGAGATGCTCCACTCGTACTTTGCGAAAGGTGTCTTGCCCGTGAACGGCAACGCTGGATGGATCGATGAAGCCATCGCGAGCTGGCGCGACTACGGCTACTTCCGCTCGGCCGTTCCCGGTGTACCGGCGAACCTCGCGGGCCGTGGTCCGTACGCTCGCAACACGAACAGCCAGGCCTACGAGTATGGTCGCAACTTCCTCGGCTACCTCGACTACTTGATGCAAGACATGGGTGGCCTCAAGGCCTTCCTGCGTGGCTATTTTCAGAACTACAAATACACTCTCGTTACCACCGAGCACTTCATCAATAACCTCGAGTTCTTCACCGGAATGGACTTGAAGGAGCTCTTCCAAGAGAACGTCTTCACGCCGACCCCTGGCCGCAAGTCGCATTCTCACGACGCCTTCAACCCGAACCACCCCGAGGTTTCTCCAGAACTCTTAAAGAGTCGCCTCTAAGCTCCATAAATCGCATCCTTCAAGGGCCCTCCGGGGCCCTTTTTTTATGCATGTAGTTTTTACTAAAACCTAGGGCCAACTTGAGTCGCAGTGAGTAGCATCCCCCTCACTATGCTGGTCTCCTTTTTCATTACTTGTTTCATTTCGCTGTCGGCGGCGGCGCAGTCCCTGACTTCGCGCACCCCCTATGATCAGACCGGGACCCTGAGTGCGCCGACCTCAGTTCCGATGCGCTTCAACCTCGATGGGCGCATGACCATGCGCTTCTCTGATGAGGTGGCGACCACTTTTCCTCTCATGACTCAAGGGGCCTGGGAGTGGCAGAACTATGAGTTCATTCCAGCGCTAGTGGGAAGTAGTGAGAAGTGGGTTGAGGCCGATGCCAGTGTCCCGCGCCTGAAAGTTAAGCGCCATCGCGTCGAGGCCGGTGCCGGCGTGGGCGGCGCCCTTCGCTTACTCTCAAACCAGGCCGCCTTCTCGGCTTCGCTCATCCCTTATAAGGGGGGAAGCTTCGAGTCCCGGACCTTTAAAAAACCAAGCGACGGGTGGTTCTCACTTCCGCTTGATGCTATACTCAAAAGCAGTCGCGCTGGTCCCTAGGCCTTGAAAAAATCTCACCTCAGTATCTGCGTCTGCGGATTCGGCGGGATGACTGGAAAAAGCTCGGTGGGTCGGTTGGCCCCTTGGTTTCGACCTGGGAGCGGGCCGTGATGACCTACTTCGATCGCGAGCGCGTGTTCCTCCTCGACATGTATGACCCCGCGGCTTTCGAAGGGCTGCGTGCTCTGTGGAAGGGACGTTTAGATGAACTTCAGAGCTCTGCCGCCGTTCAGGAAGAAGAGTCGAGCCGCACTTGGACTGGTAGCTACCACGCACGCTACCTCGGTATTCCCTTCTTGTGGGGAACCAACACCGCACGCGTGCGACTCTCGGGCTTCGAGGTCGCAGGAGTTCGTCGCGAGCTGGGGATCCTGAATCTCCAGACCACGAGTAAGGGAGTCATGCGCGAGAATGACCCGCAGGTGTGGACTGTCGTGCACGAACCTAAGGGTGAGCTGTTCTACTTCTTGGCACTTTCTCAGTCACTCGAGCGCGGGAGCATGGGTGTGCGTGAGAAGCTCGGGAAGTGGCTTGATCGCATCGGTGTCCAGCTGACCTGGCCCCGGCTCTCAAAGAAAGACTTCTTGGACGCACGCCTCATGTTCGCACTCCCGGTCTCACGCCTTGAGACTTGGCGCGAGCAGAGCATCGCTGTGGAAACATACCACCGCCTCTGTGCGAGCCGAGGACTCACTTGTCAGAGCTCTCAGAAGGCCCACAAGACCATCGCGCGTTGGAACGAACTTCGTGCTCTGACCGGTGCCCATCGCCTGATGCAGACCGCGGAGTTCCTCATCCGTCATCCCTTGTTCTGGGGCCTGATCCTCTCCGAGCGTTCAGAGCAGTTGACGATGGAGTTTATGGCGCACGCTGAGCGCTGGCTCCCGGTGCAAAAAATTCTAACAACTGAGCCTCTGCGCGACTAACGAGCTCGGGCGTGATCACAAGCTTCATCTGCACGTAGTCCGAGGCCATGATCTGTGGTGTGTCAGGACCGAAGCGACGAATGAGCTTCACGATACTCTGGTTGTCCGGCAAATACGTGAAGCGCAGGATTGCGATTCCCCGCTCCACGGCGGCGAGGATGCAGAAATTCATCAGCAGCGTCCCGAGGCCCAGCTTCTGAAACTCATCGATGATGAGGATGGCAACCTCAGCTTCGGTCGGCCCGAGGTCGTCGCGAACCATGCGCATGATGGCCACGCCGCGCTCAGGTGCACGGGCCTCTTCGATACCGAGAGCAAAATGGTTCACGCCGTCGATCTCGGTGAGGTACTTCAGTTCCCGGTCCGTGAACCCATTCTTGATCCCGAAGAAGCGATGGCGGATCGTCTCCTTGGACATAAGAGCAATGCCGGCGGAGATCTTGGCCTTCGCTTCCGGGTGGACGAAGCCCACCCGCAGCACCTGGCCTCGCCAAGGAAACTCGCGACTAAAACTTTGATCGATCCGCACTGGCCCACCATTTCGTTTTTGCCTTCTGGAGCTTCTCATAGGAGGCAAGGAGTTTTTGGTGCATGTTGAAGCCCTCGAGGTTGAGCGACGTTGGGGTGAGACCCACAAAGTGCGTCTTGCCGTCGATCATCTCCTGAGCTGCATTGACGAGGTCGTGGCCATACAGGCGATGAATGTTTCCGAGGTAATGATCAAGGTTCCGCTCGTCATCGAGTTTAAACTGCAAGAGTGTATCCACGCACAGGTACCAGCGGCGGCGCTCCGGCGAGAGAGGTGCGAAGTGCAGTAGCCACTCTGTGTGGTCCTTGGCGTTCTCGTAACTGCGCGTGGCCAGCGCCAGCATCGCACGCAGTTCCCCGAAGCGCAGCTCCGCCCACGAGCTGCCGGCGTCACCCACCAGCCCCAGCGCGTGCGTAACGAGCATCATGTCGTCGTAGCCGCGCTCGTCGAGCTCTTGGTAAAGTGCTGCGCACTCGTCGAAGCTTAAGCGATGGACGCCGAGGATCGGTGCTCTGAGCGCCATGCCGGAGTTGTTGTTGTCCCACACCAGGTCTTCCGCCTGGTAGATCTCTGACATGCCGGGTACAAGAATACGACAGCCGTAGAGGCCCAGGTGCTCGTAGTCCGCGACGTAAACGTCTTTATTCATCTCGTGGAAGATGTTCAGAAGACCCTGGTACTCTTCTTCGGTCGTTGTGCCTTTGAAGTTCCAGTGAACAAACTCGTAGTCCGGCTTGTTGGTGAAGAAGTCCCAGCCCACGAGCCCGTTTGAATCGATGAAGTGCGCCTCGAGGTTGAGCGTGTCTTTGACCGCGTCCATGTCGAAGGTCGGCGGCGAGAAGACGTCGAGCTTATCCAGCGAGCGGCCCTGGAGGAGTTCCGTCAGTGTGCGCTCGAGGGCCACTTCGAACTTCGGGTGGCCCCCGTAGCTGCAGAAGGCGGTGCCGTCTTTAGGGTTCAGAAGTGTGACGTTCATGACGGGATACTTCCCA
>JBKHVY010000102.1:0-9019 GCA_046569805.1 Bacteriovoracia bacterium
CGAACAGGAAGCTCGCGATCGGCTTGGTGGCTGATCCCAGGCCCGAGCGCGAGAGGATGATGGCGTTCGTGACCTTCTCGATGGCCTCGTCCTGACCAAAGATGAGCATTTTGAGGTCGCGCTCGAGGTTCTTGAGCTTGTCCCGCTCGTTACCCGACACGCTCTTCTCCGGGATCCGCGCGATCTTGGACACGATGTACTCGGTCTCGGGGATCGTTGCCACGCGGCCCTGGACCCAGTCGGGCTTGAGGCGCAAGTAAGAACCGAGCTCGTCGATCACATCGATCGCCTTGTCCGGGAGCTTGCGGTCGCTGATATGCTTCTGGGCCAGGTCGACGGCCGACTTAATGACCTCGTCCGGGTAGACGATCCCGTGGTGCTCCTCCAGCTTCGCCTTGAGACCATGGATGATCTTGTAGGTGTCCTCGATCGATGGCTCGAGGACATCAACCTTCTGGAAGCGGCGGTTGAGGGCAGCGTCTTTCTCGAAGAACTTGCGGTACTCCTCGAAGGTCGTCGACCCCATACACCGCAGCTGCCCTTTAGAGAGAGCAGGCTTGAGGAGGTTCGAGGCGTCCATGCTTCCGCCGCTGGTGGCGCCAGCGCCGATGATGGTATGAATCTCGTCAATAAACAAGATGCTGCCATCCTTGGAATTCTTCTTCTCCATCGCCTGAAGCACAATCTTTAGGCGCTCCTCAAAGTCCCCGCGGAACTTGGTCCCCGCTAACAGTGAGGCCATGTCGAGAGAATAGACAGTCGTCTTACTCAAAGGCCCCGGGACTTTTCCGTCGACGATCGCCTGGGCCAGGCCCTCGGCGATGGCGGTCTTCCCGACACCTGCGTCTCCGACCAGGATCGGGTTGTTCTTGCGGCGGCGGCACAGGATCTGGATGATGCGTTGGATTTCCTCCGAGCGACCAATCGTCGGATCGAGGCGGCCCTTGCGCGCTTCTTCGTTCAGGTTCACGGTGAAGTCGGCCAAGGCCTTTTCGAATTTTTCTTCTTTCCTAAAAGGCCCCTCGCCCTCCTGGCCCTCTCGGCCTTCTTGGGTCTGAGTGTTGGGGCGATCGGACCCGTGGGCAATTTTTTCCACCACGTCCACACGCTCCACGCCCTGCTTGTTGAGGAAGTAGATGGCGTGGCTTTCTTTTTCACTGAAGAGAGCGACCAAGAGGTTAATCGCCTGGATGGATTTCTTCCCAGAGCTCTGGATATGGATGGCTGCGCGCTGGATGACCCGCTGGAGCGCCATCGAGATCTCCGGCTGGTAGCGGATGCCGTTGGCACGGGCCGCTTCCCGTAGCTGTTCGTTCCCGAACTGCTTCTGGTTGAGCTCTTCGATCTCCTCCTCGCCGAGCAAGCTGAAGTTCGCAGCGTCGGAGATGAAGAGCTCGAGGTCGCGGCGGAGTTCGTCGAGCTTCGCTCCGCAGTCCTTCAGGACTTCGACCACCTCGGCGTCTTCCAGCATCGCCAACAGCACATTCTCCAGTGTGAGAAATTCGTGCTTATGGTCGTTGGCCTTGCGGATGGCCTTGTTGAGGATGAGTTCGAGTTGGGGGCTGATCATAGTTCAATCCTTTGAGGGTGTGCTCTACCCCTAAGGATGGGCACTCATTGAAAAGACGCAAGGTCCGCTAAGTTTTGTCTCAGTCTTCGCTTGGCTCAATGCTGCATTTAAGCGGGTGCCCATTCTCTCGGGCGTACCGCATGACTTTTTCTTTTTTTGATTCGGCGACTTCGAAGGTGAAGATTCCGCAGACACCGAAGCCGCGTGTGTGAACTTCCAGCATGATGCTCTGAGCTTCAGCGCGCGTCTTGGCGAAGTACTTCTGCAGCACGTGCACCACGAACTCCATGGTCGTGTAGTCGTCGTTGTGTAGGAGCACTTTCCAGGGCTTGGGGCGCTGGAGCTTGACCTTACTGGCCACGGCGACGCCGCTTTTCCCGTCACCGTCTTTATCATGGTCTGAAGACATGTTCTCACCCTTAGTTTATAGTAGTAGAGAGTAGCAAATCTTCGAAAGGAATGACACGTGTCAGAGATCGCACACCGGTTACAAAAAAATTATCGGCGCCTGGCCGCGTCCTTTCGTTCACAAAATGTAGAAGCTTGGCGTCTTTATGCCCAAGATATTCCCGCCTATCCCTACCTGATCGATTTATACAAGAATTATTGCCTCTTCTATGACCAGGGGCGCGAGCAAGAAGATGCTCCTGAACTCATTGCGCGGCACCATGCAGAAACCATCGCAGCACTGGTCGAACTGCTGAAGATCCCCGAAGACCATATCATCGTGAAGCGCCGCCAGCGACAGAAGGGCCACGAGCAGTACGAAGTCATCGATCCGAAGGCCGATGAGATCCTGCGGATTCAAGAGGGCCCTCTGGCGTTTGAGGTGAACCTTCGCAAGTACCTCGACACCGGTCTCTTCCTAGATCACCGTCCTCTCCGGCGCGAAATGTTAAAGACGGCGAAGAACAAGAAGGTACTAAACCTCTTCTGCTACACGGGATCACTTTCCGTTGCCGCAGCCATCGGGGGCGCCGCAGAGGTCACTTCCATTGATATGTCGAATCCCTACCTCCAGTGGGCGCGCAGGAATTTCTTGTTAAACGAAATCCCCTACCAGAACCATCGTTTCCTGCAGGCCGATATCATGACCTGGCTCCAGGACCCGCCGAGTGAGCGCTGGGACATAATCCTGCTCGATCCACCGAGCTTCTCAAACTCGAAGCGCATGGATGATGTGCTGGACATTGAACGAGACCATCCGTTTCTCATCGAGGCCTGTCTCGCGCGCCTGAACGCAGGCGGCATCCTGTACTTCTCCACCAACAAGCGCAAATTCAAACTCGCACCAGAGCTAGAGGCGCAGGCAAAAGAGATCACACGCTGGACTGTCCCGCCGGACTTCGTCGACTCCGGCATCCACCGCGCCTGGGAGTTCCGCTGGCGCTAGTTCAGCTTATGATACTGGTAGCTATTATTCAGTAGCAGCTTTTCATTCACCCAGAAGCGACCGCTCGGACGAGTTCCGTTAAACTCGCACTCGACAAGGCCCGCGAGGTCTTTAGAAACGGCGGCATTTGCGTTCTGCTGGAACGGACAGCTCTGTCCCCAGGAGTTCTGGATCAAGAACATCCGTTCTCCGTTCGGTGCGAGCTTCGTACCAACGAGGGCGACGGCGTGGCGACCGTGCTTCTCGACGCCCGCGACCTCCACTTTACAGTTTTGCGTATCTACTGGTGCGGCCGATTTAAAGAAGCCCGTGCAGAAGGAAATCCCCACGGCTTTGCCGCGACAAATCTCGTTTTCGATGTCCTCGGCGGCCGCGACTTCAGAGATGTCGTCGTCAATCGCTCCGTTTTCACACCGGCCACGGACACTCCCTTGCCGTTCC
Source organism: Bacteriovoracia bacterium (assembly GCA_046569805.1). Taxonomy (GTDB): domain Bacteria; phylum Bdellovibrionota; class Bacteriovoracia; order Bacteriovoracales; family Bacteriovoracaceae; genus UBA6144. The sequence continues at coordinate 3,405 of JBKHVY010000102.1, forward strand.
TTCATCTGTTCCGCACACTGAGGAGCGATCAGGTCAACGAGGCCTCGAAGGCCCCGCTCTCCGCTCGCGGACGCCCGCTGGATTCCTTCAATCAATTCGCGTGCCATCTGCTCGTGTACCGGCGCAAGGGCCCCCGGCGGAGACGCGCAGCCGGCGAGGTACTGCTCGAGTACATCCCGCTTTTGGTCTCCACTGCAACTCAGTCTTGCTTTCATGTCTTGCAGGTACTCGTAGCCTTCATAGGCGAAAGGAGTGAACTTCCCGGGAATGCGCAGGCGATTCCACCACCACCGCTCGAAGAGGTTTTCCGGGAGGTAGCGCATGCTCTGCAGCTGTTCTTTCGATGGATTACTTAGGAGCATGATTGGGTCCGGCTCGGACCTCGGAAAGAAATCATTTTGAAGGTAGTTCCGTGCCTCGGGAGTGGGGAGACCAGTCGCAGTGAAGGTCCGCGCGTACATCGCCGACAGGGCCGTCCGCTCCGGACCTGGTTTCATCTTCTCGAGGCGACTCGACCACTTCTTCTTCAGTCGCTCGAAGAACCGATCGGCGACGTAGTCGGCGTTGGTGCCGTGACAGCGCTGGGCGTTCCGCTGAAAGAGACCGGCGAGGGTAAGCTCGAGGCGGCGCTTTTCGTCGCGCCTCGTGGAGAGCTTCGCGAGATCCTGGAGAGGACCGCGGTTCGCATCGAGGAAGGTCCCCAGGGACTTGAGGAAGGCTTCCTGCTTCTGCTGGGGATCTTCCCGGCCGACGGCGTCCCATTGAAATTTATCGCTGTCGCAGAATCCGTCGTCGACAGCACTCTTGGCCGTGTTACAAACCCAACCGCCATTGTTGAAGATGTCGGATTTTCCCTGGGAGTCGCGGTACATAAAACTTCCCCGCGAAGCCGAGGAGGTGATGCTCATCTGAAAGTACGACGGAGCTTGGGGCAGTCGGAGGTTATGCTGCATCATCAAGCTCGCCGTGTTGGCGTAGCATGATCCGATCCCGTCCTGATCGTGAACCGGAAGGTCCGGGAGCCGGCAGGTGCGGGCCTCGGCGCTCAAAAAACTTAGAAGGAGGTAAGCTACCAAACCCATAGGCCATCCAAGCTGATGAGGCTGCCGTCGCTAAAACGACACAGTCCCAGTTGATTCTTCTCCTGATCCTGGGCCACGGAGACTGATCCTCCGAGCTCGCTGCAAGCGCCGGACCCGGGATTCTTGCCCCCCTCGCTCTCCTTCGCCTTCACTGGATTCTTAAAGGCCTTGAGCGCCAGGCAGTCTTTTTCTACAGGGCACTCGTACAGGCAGTACTTCGCGGGGCAGTTCGAGAGCTTGATCTGCTTCTCACCGATCGACCAAAGTTCGGAGGCATGAAGGAAGCTCGAGAAGAACAGGAGTGCGATCATAGGTATCTCTCTTATTGTGCCCGCGGCACGGAGTTGAGCTTAAAGCTGTTACTCAAAAGGACGCGGTCACTTATCCAAAAGCGCCCGGTGCTCTCGTCGATCTCGTCCTTCTCACACTCGGCGTTCTTACCGGCAGCGATGCGTGCGTTCTCAAACGTACACTTGCGGCCCCAAGAATTCTGCACGAGGTAGCGTACCTGTCGATTGGGAAGGACCTCGTAGCCGACGATCACGACCGCATGGTTCGAGTCTTTACGACTTGCATTACCGATGGAGTTCTTGCAGAACTCTCCGTCAACGCTTCCTTCATTTTGCAGGAAGCCGCTACACACGTCGACCGCGACCGGTTGGCGCTTGCACAGACGCTGCATGACCCAGTCCTGACTCTTCGTCATCCGACGTGAGGCCGGCTCGGAGGCGAAGTCTTCGGTGATATCAGGATCGTCTTGCTTCACGAGAGGAAGAAGTGACACGGACTCGCACTGAAGGTTCTTGAGCCTGGCCATCGAGGGGCTAAGCTGCTCGATGCACTTCGGGGCGAGGAGATTGAGAAGTGGGTTCGTCCGCCCGATCAGGTGTGGCCGCGTGGTTTGCTTGAGCGCATTGACGATCGTCTCAGCATCTGTCGCGGCTGCGTCGACGGTCAGATTAGGCCTCACCACACCGTCGCAGATCGGAGCGATGAGATCCGGAATGTTCAGTACGGTCACGTCTACTGGATCGAGCTTCAGCTCACAAACTCCGAGCGACGAATGCGCCTTGAGCGCAGACCAGGTCGTGAAGACGTCGTTGGCGAACAACGGCGGCATGCTCCGCTGGATCTGCCCTCCGGCCTGCACGGTGTGGCGGTAGAGGGCGGCGAGCGGCGACTCCATTCTCGGCAGGTTCACGTCGTAGAGAACTTCGTTCTGGGTGTTGAGCTTCGAGTAGTCCGGGGCCGCGAGCGCACGCATGTAGCTCGGTACCTGCTCGCGCAGGGCTCGCAGCGCGGCGTCGGTGAGGACGTAGCGAGCGCGATCAGGATTTCGTCCAACGGCTTCCTTACGAAGAACTGTGTCGGCGATCCCTTGGTAGAGCCGCTGCCAGTCCCGGGCATTCTTCAGGTGCGTTTCTTTCGTTGCCCGGTCCGTGACCTTGGGGTCTCGCAGTTCTTTCTCGAGACGATTGATGTGAAACTGGTACCGATTGACGCCGTCGTAAAGGTTCTTCGGGATTTGCTCCGCGAGGTGCTTAAGGAAGCGCTCCTCTGGTTTCAGCCTACACTCTTTTTGGTTATTGCGAATCTGCTCGGCGAGGGCCGATTCCAGGGCCTTCCAACCAGTCTCAGTTAAGCTCCCAGCGTGGACCGCTGTCTTGTCGATGAACTCACCGTAGGCTTCGAGAATCTTCAGTTGTCGATTCCATGGATCGCTCACACCGTGTAGATCCAACGGAAACGTACGGGCCTGGCAAATACCGGTTTTTTTAACGGAATTAATCGCACTGCAAATAGTCCCCCCGTCCATGGCCAGAGATTCACCGGGCTTCGAGTACGGTTTAAACATGTTCCCGTTTTCGAAACTATGATTGGTGGCCGTGGCGAGAGAGATCGCCATCATGTGGTACGAGAGCGGTTCCTTCGAGCCCACTCCATGCTGCACTAGCAAGCTGCCCGCACTCGCGTAGCAAATGCCAAGACCGTCTTGGTCTTGCACCGGAGTCTCGTCGAGGAGTGTGCGCGTACCTGGCCTGAGACAACTATTCGCCCATGCATCTGCCGTGAGAAGAAAGGTTAAGGCAAAGAGAATTTTTTTCATTGGAAGAGTCCATCGAGAGAGGCGTAGCTATCATCGGAGAAGTGACAAAAACTTTGCGTGCGATCGCCGCTAGAAGCAATGACAACACTTCCTTTGTGCTGAGTTCTACAAACGTCGGAGCCGGGATTTTTTCCGCCGCGGCCCACTTTGGCCGATGAGGCCTTATTTTTTACCGCAAGTGCGGCGAGGCAGGTCGCATTCTTAAGACAACTCGGATTCACGAGCCCGCCCTCCGGTGCTTGAACGAAATCAAGCGCCACGTTTCCAATCCACCATTTCTGCGGAGTCTGGGACCAGGAAAGTTGAACCAATAAAATAAATAAAATAGTCATATGCCTTTATTGTATCCCCTTCACCACGTGGCGCAACTCGTGGAGATATTGGGAGTTCATCGGTGCTTTGAGGGAAAAGACTAAGAAATTTAACCAAAAGACCGAGCAAAGAGGTCATGTTACTCTGATATTTCGGCAACTTTGGACAATAAAAAAGGGCCCCCGAAAGGGCCCTTCTTTTATTCCCAGGATCGCAGGGAAGAGAATTAGACTTTGAAACCTTTGAGCTTCGAAGCGAGAGTTGAAGCAGAAGAGTCTTCCTGCTTGTAGTGAGCTTTGAACTCACCGTTTGCAACCGCTTTGATCGAAAGAGCAATTTTCTTTGCTGCTTTGTCGATCGAGATCACAACCGCTTTCACTTTCTGGCCCTTTTCGAGTTTGTCAGATGGCTTCTCAACGCGCTCTTCGGCGATCTCAGAAATGTGCACGAGACCTTCGATGCCTGTCTCTACTTCAACGAAAGCTCCGAAGTCCGTCAAACGAACAACTTCACCTTCGAGAGCAGAGCCGACCGGCATGCGCTCTTCGATGCGCTTCCATGGATCTTCCTCGAGCTGCTTCAGGCCAAGGCAGAACTTCTGGTTGTCGCGGTCAACAGAGACCACGGCAGCTGTAATTTTCTGACCAACCTTGTACTCAGTGTTGAGGTCAATCGCTTTCTTCGTCCACGAAATGTCAGACACGTGAATGAGAGCGTCGACTTCTTCGCCAACGTCAATGAAGAGACCAAACTCTACGATCGCCTTCACAGTACCAGTGACAGACTTGCCGACTGTGTACTTGTTCGCGAGGTCATCCCAAGGATTCGGCATCAACTGCTTGATTCCGAGAGAGATGCGCTTGTTCTCGACGTCAACTTCCAACACAACGGCTTCGATCTTCTCGCCGACGTTGTAGTTTTTCACAGGAGCTTTCTTGTTCGTCCAGCTCATTTCTGAGACGTGGATCAAGCCTTCGATACCGTCCGCGAGTTCAACGAAGACACCGTAGTCTTTAACCGATACGATTTCGCCAGAAACTTTCGTGCCTGGGAAGTACTTGTCCTTCGCTGATTCCCATGGGTTCGGCTGAACTTGCTTCAAGCCCAAAGATACGCGCTCTTTCGATGCATCGTACTTCAAGATCTTGACGTCAACTTCGTCGCCAACGTTCAAGAGATTCGATGGGTGCTTCACGCGGCCCCAAGACATGTCTGTAATGTGGAGAAGACCGTCAACACCGCCGAGGTCGATGAACGCACCGTAGTCAGTGATGTTCTTAACGATACCTTTAACGATCATGCCTTCTTGAATTTGAGCAAGAGTTTCATCACGAAGCTTCCCGCGCTCATCTTGAAGGATCGCACGACGAGAAAGAACGATGTTCCCGCGCTTCTTGTTGAACTTGATGACTTTGAATTCCATTGTTTTACCAATGTACTTGTCCAAGTTCTTCACTGGGCGGATATCGATCTGAGAACCAGGCAAGAATGCCTTCACGCCGATATCAACTGAGAGGCCGCCTTTCACTTTCGCGATAACGGTACCTTCAACTGCTTCGCCGCGCTCACAAGCTTCAGAGATCTTGTCCCAAGCCTTGAGGATTTCAGCCTTATCTTTCGAAAGAACGAGGTTGCCCATGGCAGACTCGAGCTTCTCAAGGTAAACCTGAATTTCGTCACCGGTCTTCACTTTCAGAGTACCGTCGTATGAACGGAATTCCTTGGCGAGAACGAGACCTTCTTGCTTATAGCCGATGTCTACAGTGACGTAGTCGTCGGTAACAGCAATAACTTTCCCCATGAATACTTCGCCTTCGGCGAAATTCTTGGCAGCGCTCGAGTTGATGAGGTCCCCGAACTCTGATTTTTTTACTTCTACGCTCTCGTCGCCTTGGACGAAATCGTAGCCCTTGATCCATGCTGGCATCTCAAAGGATTTAGTAACGGTTTGTTTGGTGGGCATATATAGGCCCTCCCTTTTTTGACATTGGCCCTTCTACTGAAGGGTTCTTGAATGAACAAGAGCGCTAGTTATAGGCCAGAAACCGGGATAGGCGCAAGGAATATCAAGCCTTTGAGGCAAAAATTCTACGGCGCTTCAAAGCGAAACGTAG
>JBKHVY010000103.1:0-8989 GCA_046569805.1 Bacteriovoracia bacterium
GCCAACCGACTTGCCTCGACGTCCCTCCTTGAGGGGCTGACTTGGGGTTATGTCGCAGCAGAAGATATTCTGACTCGAGTCGCCGATACGTCCATCTACGACGCTCGCTTAGTGAAAGACTGGGAGCTTGGAAAAGAAGAGGTCGATCTCTCGCTCGTCAACCAAGACATGGTCACCCTCAAGCAGAGCATGTGGAACTACGTGGGTATTATCCGGTCGCGCAACCGCCTGGCCCGCGCGCGGGCGATGTTTCGCGAACTCCAAGACGAAGTCAGCAAGTTCTATAAGAACGCGGTTCTACACGACGGCCTCATCGGTCTCAGGAATTGCATCGAGGTGTCGCACATGGTGGTCGATGCGTCGCTTCGAAACCGCGAGTCGATGGGGTGCTTTTACCTTCGAGACTAGATGGTGCACTCGAAGTTGTAGGTCTTGAGCTCCCGCGGGGAGAGCTCCGAAGGGAGGCTCACCCGAGTGCTTCGAAGGCCTGTGAGAAAGAGCACTCCTCGGAACACGCGAGTCCGAATCGCTTCGCGCGGGGACCGGTCAATGTGCACCCACGCCTGCATGAATTTCCCGGACATTCGGGTCGAGATAAATTTCATGTAAACCTGGCGATCGGCGGAGAAAGACTCCCGGGTGAAGGTAAGGGGGCCTGCGTCCGCGTCGATGCGCATGGCGAGCATGTTCGCGAGCGAGAAGTGGCTCACGTAGGAAATCAGCTCGACTTGGCGCACCTGTGTCGCGGAATTGGGGTAGAAGAGCGCAGCGCTGGGCCTACAGAAGAGTGCGGATTCTGCCCAAGCGCTTCCCCAGGTAAGGGTAAGTATAAGAATGAGTGTACGCATATAACCTGATTCTAGGGCATAGCTCGCCGGCAACGGTCCTGATTGTAAACTTTACAGACGACACCGGGCCTAGACATGGACTTTTCCCTCCCAGGGGGCTAAAAATCCGACACTCAATTACAAGTGGAGCCCGCATGTCGATCGTATCTTCTGAAGGTAAGTTCTAGGAAAAAAGCATCTTCTTCACGTCCCTAGGCTGCTCAAAGAACCTAGTAGATTCGCAGGTAATGCTGGGGCACCTGAAGCTCGACGGGTTCACCATCGCACAGGAGCCGGCCGACGCGGAAGTCATCATCGTTAATACATGCTCATTCGTCGAAGCCGCCAAGCGCGAATCAATCGATACGGTCCTGGACCTCGCAGAATTTAAAAACGACGGGAAGTGCCAGGCGCTTGTGATGAGTGGCTGCATGGCCCAGCGCTACCACGGCGAGCTCGAGTCCGAGATGCCGGAAATCGACATGTTCATCGGAACCGGTGAGTACCACAAAATCGTGCCTCTCTTGAAAGCGCTCGACGAAGGCAAGCTCGAGAAGAAAAGCTTTGTGGAAATCCCGCGCTACATCCATACCGAGTTTGATCCGCGCCTCAACACCTCGCCGGGCTACATGGCGTGGCTCAAGATCTCCGAGGGCTGTAATCGTAATTGTACATTTTGTATCATCCCTACGCTCCGTGGAAAGCTCCGGTCGAGAACAGTCGAGTCCCTCGTCGCTGAAGCGAAGAACCTCGCTGATCAAGGTGTCTGCGAGCTGAACCTCATCTCCCAAGACTTCTCCGACTACGGTGTCGATTTGGCGGGCGGCGGAAAGATTGAGAAGAAGAACCCGATGATCTACCAGCTCCTCTCAGAGCTGGAGAAGGTCGAGGGCATTGATTGGATCCGTGTGTTCTACTTCTACCCAGATGATCTCACGGACGACGTCATGGAGCTCATGTCGAAGTCGACGAAGATCACGAAGTACCTCGACATGCCGATCCAGCACTTTGCAGATGGCGTGCTCAAGCGCATGAACCGTAAGGCCACCGGTGAGTTGATCCACTCGAAGATTCAGCGCCTGCGCGAATACGTTCCAGGAATTGTTTTGCGCACGTCGGTTATCGTTGGCTTCCCAGGGGAGACAGAAGAGGATTTCCAGGCGTTGCTCGAAGGCGTCAAGGCTGCGCGCTTTAACCACCTCGGAGTCTTCAAGTACTCCGACGAAGAAGGAACTCCGGCCGTTCGGCTTAAGGACAAAGTCCCGCAGGAAGTGATTGAAGAACGCTTTGAGGCACTCTACGAACTCCAGCGCGAAATTGCTCGCGAGCTAAACCAGCAATACGTGGGCCAGATCATCGACGTACTGGTCGAGGGCTTCCACGAAGAAACGGATCTCCTGCTTCAGGGTCGCCACGCTGGCCAGGCACCGGACATCGACGGCAAAGTCATCATTAATGACGGCATGGCACGGGCCGGAGAGATCGTTAAAGTTGAGATCACTGAGGTCCTCGACTACGATCTAGTTGGTCGCGTTGTAGAGGTTCAGTAGCTACTGCTCTCGAGCGAGACGCTTCTTGAGCGAGAGCTCGAGCTCGACGCCCTCGATGGCGGTGTCGTTCTTGGGATTGACCCGCTCGTGGAGCTTGTAGTGAAGCGCGCCCATCTGCTGCTTGTCTTTGAGATCTTTCGTAAGGAGCTTCACCTCGAGCTCCTTGACGCTTAGTTCGACTTCTCGAATCTGTGCGGAGAGCTCATTGAAGCGCAGATCCATCCGGTTCATGAGCTCCTGGAAAAGGGCGCTCGTCGAAGCGTGGCTGAGTTGATCCGCTGGCCTAGTTTTCTTAGCAAAAAGATTGAGCATCCTGCCCTCCGGTGCTTCCTAGCTTACCGTCTTTTGCGATTCCTCGCCGGCCGAGCGTTTTTTTCCTACGTGAACGCGCGAGTCTCGCTTTAAAATAGGGTTTAAACCAAGGACGGATTCGTGAATAGATTGATCATCTTTGTCGGCTTTCTTTCGATGCTTAACCTGGCGTTCGCGCAAGACTCACTTCCGGAAGAAGGATGGCGCGGAAAATTGCGACCCGTGCTCTCCAGGTTCCTCGGAGTGGATGCGACGGCTGGCCTCATCGGTCCAGCGCCGATGGTCGAGGGGCCAGCGGAGATGCAGCTGCCGCTGCTACCAGAGCTCACGCGGAAGAACACCGACGCATCGGTTTATAAAGTCGACTCGGAGTTACGCAAGCAGGGGAAAGACTTCGAGGCACTTCCAGCAGACAAGAAACGCTCCTACGAACTCGGCTTCCTCAAGGAGCTCTTCCTGGCCACCAGACGTGCTCCGGCCCGCGAAGAAGACCTGGCGAAGTGGATCAACGTGCTAGAGGGAGGTGGGAGTCGCGAGGGCGTGTATCGCGGAGTGATGCTCGATGAGGTCTATGCTTCGCTCGAGAGCTATGAAGAGCAGCCGAGCGATAAGCTTGTAAAGTGGACACAAGGATTCGCCGTTAAGTTTCTTCAACTCTCATTCAAAGATGAGGTGCTTAAGCAGGGGAACTTGTTTTTTATTAAGCGCGTGATCTCAGAGAAGGTGCTCGAGATGCTCGATGCCCTCGAGGCGAAGCCCGAAGACTTCCGCACTTGGTACGCAGTGTTCTCGGCCCAGATCGCCAAGGAATTTCCGGATCAATGGCCCGGAACCATCCGCGCCAATCCGGACGCGCAGGTGCACTTGAATTGGGCGAAGAAGGCGCACATCCAGCACATCAAGTCCGAGGTCGTGATCAAGCTCCAGTCGGTGATGAACAAGCTCCAGGACGCTCAGTAGAAGAACGGATCCTCGACTTCGAAGAGTGAGTGAAGCAGGCGTTCGACGCCGAGGGCGATCCCACTCGCCGGCGGGAGTCCTCGTTCGAGCGCTTGGAGAAAGCGCGTGGGCTCGGGGAGCTCGTAGCCGTAGATCTGTTTCTTTTCGAGTGCCTGCTGGGAAAATCTCTGTCGTTGTTCCCGGACGTCGGTGAGTTCGTTGTAAGCGTTACATAACTCGATACCATTTACGTACACTTCGAAGCGCTCGCACACGCGCGGGTCGCTAGTTTTAATTGTCGAGAGCGCCGCCAGAGGTGCGGGAAATTCGTTAACGAGAAGTAAGGGCCAGCGCTTGAGCTGGGTTTCGACTTTGTTGAGATGGAGCAAGAAAAACAGATCATCCCAGGGGAGTTCTACAGAAGGCAGTGGAACTTCAGGGAAGTCACGCTGGATGAGAGTCTTCAGTTCACGCTTGTCGAGAAAATCGAGTGGACTGCGTTGAATCGTCTCAAGCCACAGCTCTTCCATCGTCATGCGCACAAGTTTTTGGTCTTTGACTTCAGGGCGAATTGTAACGGGTGTGTTTGATAAACACCAAGTAATCAGATCTTCGACGTCGTCCATGATCGTTTCGTAGCGAGCATGTAGTCGATACCACTCGAGCATCAGGAACTGAACTCGGTGAATCGGAGAGCTCGGCTCATCGCGGAAGCAGTACGCAAGACTATAGATGTTCGTTAGTTCCTCTCGTTCACACTCGCTCAGGAGTTCCTTGAGACAGAACTCGGGTGAAGTATGAAGAAACAGGGGGCGCAGGGCCTTGTCTTTCGTTGAGGAGACTTGGAACGGATGCACGTGCGTTTCCATTCCTGGATTTTGCACCAGTGGTGGCGTGAGGGTTTCTAGGAATCCTTTGTCCTGGAAGAATTGCCGTAGAGACTGTATAAGTTCAAACTGATGACGCCGTCGCATGAAATGAATTTTCCATCTTTTGAATCGAGCTGGCCATGGGCCGGCGCAGCGGTATTGTTGACGACGGAGACTCATCTCATATTGATTAAGCGCAGTCTCCAGATGCCATCGCATGCAGGGCAGATTGCTTTTTTTGCGGGCCACAAGAGGACCGACGAGTTGCACCCGTTTGACGTCGCCCGACGGGAGTTCACAGAAGAGAGCGGTCTTCACGCCAAGAACATCGATTGTCGCGGTGTTCTTTCGCCAGTCTTCACCGCCCGGGCGCAGCCGATCATTCCAGTCGTCGCCACACTCTCGATGTCCTTAGATTGTTTTTTGGCCAGCGCTATCTCTAACGGTGAATGGGATGATCTTCTGGCCGTGCCATGGACAGAGCTGACACATTTAGACAACTGGGGCTGGGGTGAGTTTTGCGGAAAGACGAGTCAGAAAATTCTCTTTGCACCCATTAGAGCGCGTCACTACATTCATCATAAAAATCACAATGATAGAACCCACATTTTATGGGGGGCCACCGCGCGAATGATCTGGAACTACTTGGCCCTTTACTATCAGGTTCCAGGTCGCATTTAATTCGGACAATTCTCTGAGAGGTTCCTATGGAAGTGTTGATTCTTGGCTTCGTTGTAGCGGCATTAACTGCGGGAGCTGCATTCTGGTTTAAGCGTAAAAAAGATCTCCCCTCGCTGCCACCATCAAGTGCTTCAGGGCCTATTAAGGAGCAAGTCAAGAGTGAAGAACTCAGGTCAGTGGTGGTTGCCACTGAACCGAGCTGGGCCGAGCGGCTGAGTTTAGGTTTGAGTCGTGCGCGACAAGACGTGTGGGCCAAGTTAGCGCTGGCCTTAGGAAGCGATGATAGTTCTTTTGAGGCTGCCGAAGAAATTCTCTACACTGCAGATCTTCCTCCGAAGTTAGTCGAAGAGCTCCTCCAGGAGCTTCGCCGCCGTCGCGGGGATTACAAAGATGAAGCAGGGCTCAAGCAAGTTCTGGCACAGTTTCTTACCGCAAAGCTCGCTCCCGTCCATCACGAGCTGTGTGATCCATTGAAAGAGAAGGCCAAGCCCCGCGTGATTATGATCGTAGGAGTCAACGGTGCAGGCAAAACCACCACTATCGGTAAGCTGGCGGCAAAGCTACAGACTGAGGGCTCGCGTGTTTTAGTAGGCGCCTGCGATACCTTCCGCGCGGCTGCAGTTGATCAGTTGCGGGTGTGGTGTGATCGCGCTGGTGCCGATATCGTTCGCGCCAAAGATGGCGCTGATCCGAGCGGCGTTGCGTACGATACGGTCGCTCGTGCAATGAAAGAAGGTCATGATTATTGTTTAGTTGATACGGCCGGTCGCCTGCATACGGCGAGCGGTTTGATGGACGAGCTAGCGAAGACCAAGCGCGTAATGAGTAAAGTCTCTCCAGACTACCCTCACGAAGTTTGGCTCGTCATTGACGCCATCACTGGGCAAAACGCACTGAAGCAAGCTTCAGAATTCCACAAGGCCTTGGGCCTTACAGGTATCGTTTTTACCAAGTGCGACGGTTCTGCTAAGGCAGGCAGTGCCGTAGGAATCGTTGAGGAGTTAAAAGTTCCCATTACTTATATCGGAGTCGGTGAGTCCGTGGAGGATTTACAGCCATTCAAAGTCAGCGAATATGTCGCAGCGCTCGTTGGCCTAGACCAAGCTCGATAATTGTTTGGTTTCATTGACTTTAGTAGGGTATGGCCCTAGGCTAAATGCATGACTGATAAGGGTCTAGAAAATGATTTCGAGATACTCGGGTGCCGGATAAAATCCAGGCCTGAGGACAGTGATAAAGAGATTGTTCGTACCGTTGTGGAGCTTGTACAAAAAGAAGTGGCTGAGCTACTTGCGGCAAGGCCCCAGATGCGCGCAACGGATGCAGCAGTTTTGGTTGCTTTAAAAATGGCGACCGAAAAAATAAAGTTGGAGTCAGAGTTTAAGTCGACGGTTCTGCGTCTGGGGAGTTCGATGGAACACGCCATGTCGCAGCTTCAGAGCTCGGTATAGATCATCCTCGGCGGTAGCGGGAGTTCCCTGTGACAACCAAAGTTGATCTTCGAAAAAAGGCAAAAGACACGCTCCGCGTACTTAGGCCCGAAGAGTTGAAGCAGAGATCCCAGCAGCTCGAGGCGCAACTTCTTCAGTATCTTTTTCACCTCGATCACCAGAAGTCCTTAGACGTCGTAGGTTTGTTTCTAGCACTTCGGGGAGAGCCCCAGTGGGAGGAGCGACGCTGGAGAGAGGTTCCGTGGCGATTGGCGTTCCCCGCCCATGAGGGTGAGGAAATGAAGTACCTCGTGCCACGGGGGCCACTGCCGGCGAAGGGACCGTGGCTCGGAGTGGGTGACCCCTGTGAGCCGGATCTGATCGTGGTGCCTGGTCTCTTGTTTTCTCCAGCGGGGTACCGACTGGGGCGAGGAGGAGGGTTCTACGATCGGCTGCTCGGAAAGAGCCGACCGGTCCGCGGGGCCATCGGTGTGTGCTTTGAAGAACAACTGTGCGAGGGAATTCCAACCGAAGCGCATGACATGAAACTGAATGTGATTGTGACCGACCGAAGAGTCATTTTGTGTGACGGCTAGGTTGGTCGAAAGAAAGGAAGGTTAACGATGGAAGCAATTATTTACGCCCTCGTCGGCGTGGTCCTCGGTGGGGTCGTCGCGTTCGTGATCGCCAAGTCGAAGGGCGCCAAAGACGACCAAGCGGCGGCGGGCCTCGGCGCCGAACTCCTCGCGAAGGCGAAGGCCGAAGCAGAGGAAGTTCGCAAGAACGCGCGCAACGAAGCCAAGCAGATCGTCCGCGAAGAGCGCCTGCAGCTCGAGAACGAGCTCGAGCGCAAGAAGAAGGGGATCGCCGACCTCGAGCGCGGGCTGACGAAGAAGGAAGTCGCCCTCGAGCAGAAAACGGAGGAGCTCCAGAAGCAGGTCGAGAAGACCAAGCAGAAGGAAACCGAGTTCGAGGTGAAGGCGGAGAAGCTCAACGAGGAAGTGAAGAAGGTCCTCGAGAAGCAGGACGAACTCGCGAACAAGCTCACGGTGATCGCGGGCCTCACGAAGGAAGAGGCGAAGAACCAGTTGATCGCCGCCATCGAAGAGGACGCGAAGGTCGAAGCCGCGAAGCGCGTGATGCGCATCGAAGAAGAAGCGAAGGAAGAGTCGGAGAAGCGCGCCAAGCGCATCGTCGGCATCGCCATCCAGCGCTTCGCCGGTGAGTACGTCGCCGAGCAAACGATCAGCACCGTCGACCTCGCGGACGACGGGATCAAGGGCCGCCTGATCGGCCGCGAGGGCCGGAACATCCGTGCCTTCGAGCAGATCTGCGGCGTCGACCTCATCATCGACGACACTCCCGGTGTCGTGACGATCTCGAGCTTTAACGTCGTCCGTAAAGAGATTGCCCGCATGACGATTGAGCGTCTCATGGCCGATGGCCGGATTCACCCGGCGAAGATCGAAGAGTTCCACGACAAGTCGAAGCACGAAGTCGAGACGCGCTTGCGCGAGCTCGGCGAGAAGGCGCAGATGGAGATCGGCGTCCACGGCATCCACCCGGAGATCCTCAAGCTCATCGGTGCCCTCAACTGGCGCACGAGCTACACCCAGAACCAATACCAGCACGCGCTCGAGGCCGCCTTCATCTGCGGCAACATGGCCGCCGAGCTCGGGCTCAACGTGAAGCAGGCGCGTCGCGCGGGCCTCATGCACGACATCGGCAAGGTCCTCGACGCTTCGGCTGAAGGCTCACACGCCGTCATCGGCGCGGACTTCGCGAAGAAGTACGGAGAGTCGCCGGACATCGTCCACGCCATCCGCGCGCACCACGACGACGAGAAGCCGGAGTCGGTCCTCGCGCACCTCGTGTGTGCCGCGGACGCTCTCTCCGGAGCGCGTCCGGGAGCGCGGAAGGCCCTCAAGGAGAGCTACGTGTCGCGCCTCACGGACATCGAGAAGATCGTGAATAGCTTCGAAGGTGTGACGAAGAGCTACGCCATCTCGGCGGGCCGCGAGATCCGCGTCCTCGTCGACAACGAGCGCCTGAACGACGAGCAGACCATCATGCTCAGCCGCGATATCGCGAAGAAGATCGAGCAAGAGATGAGCTACCCAGGCACGATCAAGGTCGCAGTTATCCGCGAAACGCGCGCTGTCGGGATCGCGAAATAATGAAATGGGCGGTTATCACAGGATCAAGTTCAGGTCTTGGTCTTGCGATGGCCGTGCATCTGCTTGAGCAGGGTTGGAACGTTGCCGGCGGATCGCGCTCGGGCACTGAGATTGACCACGAGAATTTTTACGATCTTGAACTCGACGTGACGGACGAAGCTGCCGTGGAAGAGTTCTACAGGACTCTCGCAGAGCTGACACCGG
>JBKHVY010000104.1:0-8980 GCA_046569805.1 Bacteriovoracia bacterium
AGGATTTGGGACACGAGCCTTGGAGTACACTGGATGTGCTGCGGCTGACGCTCGAGGCGCGGGAGCGCGCTTTCGTGCGCGAGTTTACTCTCGCGGAAGTGATCTCGATTTCTCCGGTGAATGCTCTGGGGTTTAGTCCCAGCTGGTTCACACGCTTCGGGGCCCGGGCCTCGGAGGCGCTAGCGCGTGAGACGCTGACTGGAGCTGCGGAGGCGGGCCTTGGTGGGGCGCTGGGCGGAGAGCGCGGTTTCGTGAGTCTCATGAGGAGGGGAGAGGTCTTGGGAGATCGGGGAGGAAGCGTCGGTGTCCGCGTGCTTTCGGGCGTGGGTGGTGAGCGCTGGAAGCTCACACTGGATGTGCGGCGTTTGTGGCGCGCGGAGGGGGCGTGGTGGAGTGAAGTCGCTGGAAGTGTGAGTCTTAACCGCGACTGGGCCCTGCGTTCAGGTGTGACGGTGACCGGGGAGCGGGAGGCGCGCGGTGCTTTAAGTCTCTTGCGCTATTTTTAAGGCGGTAATTTCTTCAGGCCCAGGTCACGGTCCCCATTGAGTATGGTTAATTCAACATGTCTTAAACCATCCTTATGAAGGACATCCTATGAAGAACTTCTTGATCGCCGCTGCCCTTGTGCTTTCATCCGTCGCCGCTCACGCCCAGGACGCCCGCGTCCAGTCGCTGATCGGAAAGCTCACGAAACTTAACGGAAAGTCCGGCGTAGCCACGAGCACCGTCGAGCGCGAGGGCTCGGGCCGCTGTACCTTGCGCGTCGAAACGGACGAATCCGGCACGTCGATCTTCTTCGACGACACCGGTTACTACTTCACTCCCGTCGCGCACATCTTTGACGACGCCGAAGCGGTGAGCGATTCGGTCGTGCTCGTGTCGACGAGCAGTGACCGCCCGGGCGGCGACGCCTGTGGGACCGCCGGTGGAGCGATCCGCTACAAGAAAACCGTGTCTCTCGTCGGCAAGACCGTGAAGATCGAGGAAACCTTCCGCTGTTCGCTCGAGCTCTTCAAGAAGTACGAACTCACGTCGACCTGTACCATCAACTAAACCCTTGAGCAAAAGACCCGGGCATTGACTCGGGTCTTCACTTTTTGCACAAGTCTTAGACATTCGTTGCTAGACTATGTCTTATGATTTTGGCGCCTTCCATTGCGAGCGACGAGTCGCGGCTCGAGGAGCTCTACTCATATCAGATCCTCGATACACTCCGGGAGAGTGACTACGATAACATCGTCTCCCTCACCGCCATGGCGCTCGAGGTGCCGATCGCGTTCATCTCCCTAGTCGACCGAAGTCGGCAGTGGTTCAAGGCGGAGAAGGGGCTTGGGATCTGCGAATCCGATCGCTCGACCTCGTTCTGTGGCCACGCCATCGCCGGCACGGACCTCTTCATCGTTCCAGATGCCACCAAGGACGAGCGCTTCCACGATAACCCGTTCGTCAGCGGCGCACCGGGGATTCGCTTCTACGCCGGCGCTCCGCTGGTCTCACCGACGGGCCAGGTGCTGGGAACTCTCTGTGCCGTTGACCTGCGGGTGCGCGAGCTCTCCGAGACTCAAAGCTTGGCGCTTAAGGCATTGGCATCACAAGTTGTCACTCTTCTTGAGTTGCGCGCAAAAAACATGCAGCTCACGAAGCTCAAGCAGCAGTACTACGACGTCCAGCGGATGGTCCAGGCCGGCGGCTGGGAGCTCGACCTCGCCTCGAACACCGCGTACTGGTCGGACGAGGTCTACAAGATCTACCAGATTCCCCTCGGGACTCCGGTGCACAAGGTGGACGCCTTGTCCTACTACCCGGTTCATGAACGTCGTCGCATGGTGGAGCTCCTCGAGCGCTGTGTGGTCGAGAAGCGGGGCTTCGACGACGTCTTCGAGTTCTACGACGCCTCTAAAAAGCGCCACTGGGTGCGCTCGGTGGGAAGCCCCGTGGTGAACATCGAGGGCCAGGTCACGCGCATCGTGGGGACCTTCCAAGACGTCACCAAGCAGCAGGAGCGCGAGCAGAACCTCTCGCTGGTGTTGAACAACATGTCGGAGGGCTACTTCGACTGGCACATCACTGACGACTACGAGTACCTCTCGCCGCGCTTCTGGGAGATGCTGGGCTACGATCCTAAAACTAAGCCACATCACCCGCAGGCCTGGCAGTCGATCGTCCATCCCGATGATATCGAGATCTCTCTTCAGAAAATGGAGGAGCACGTGAAGAGTCGTGGGGCGATTCCCTACGCCGTCTGCATGCGCTATCGCCATGCTGAAGGCCACTGGGTTTGGCTCAAGGTCATCGCTCGGGTGGTTCAGTGGGCCGAAGACGGCTCTCCCGTGAGGATGGTCGGCACCGGGACGGACGTGAACCAAGAGCTCCTGCGCTCGCACGAGCTTGAAGCGTATGTCCGGGGCCTTGATAAGTACGCCATCATCGCTCGCACAGATGCCCAGGGGAAAATTACTTACGTTAATGAACAATTCTGTCGCATTAGCGGCTACGACCGCGAAGAACTCCTGGGCCAAGACCACCGGATCCTCAACTCCGGAGTCCACGGAAAAGAGTTTTTTAGAGACATGTGGCGGACCATCAAGGCCGGTGACGTGTGGCGCGGAGAGATTCAGAATCGGGCGAAGGATGGCCACTTTTATTGGGTCGACACCACTATCACTCCTCTGCTGAGCGAGACCGGCGAGATCACCGAGTTCCTCGCGTTTCGCTACGACATCTCCGATCGCAAGGCGATTAGCCTCCGGGCCCTCGAGAACGAGGCGCGGCTTAAGTCGCTCTTCGACCAGTCCGCCGATGCCATCATGACGCTTGCACCGCCCGAGTGGCGCTTCACCTCCGCAAACCCCGCCACCGTGCGCCTCTTCGCGGCGCAGAGCGAAGCCGAGTTCGTGAAGCTCGGGCCCTGGGACGTGTCTCCGGAGTTCCAGCCCGACGGTACAGCATCTGCACAGAAAGCTCAGGAAATGATCCTGCGGACCGTGCGCGAGGGGAGTGCCTTGTTCGAGTGGGTTCACCTCGACCTTCAGGGGAACGACATCCTGTGCACCGTTCTTCTCAGTCGCATTATTAAGGGCGACGAGATGTACATCCAGGCGACGGTCCGCGACGTCACCCGCGAGCGCGAGGCTCAGGCCCAGCTGCGCGGTCTCACTCAGGAACTGAATAGCTTCTTCGACCTTTCCTTAAGTTACTTCTGCATCACCGCTCCCACGGGAGTGATGCGCAAGTTCAACTCCGCCTGGTACGGCCTGGGCTACAGCGACACGGAACTTAAGACTCTTCACTTCTCCCAGATGATTCATCCCGACGACGTGGCGGCGACCGAGCAGCACCTGGCGAGCGTGTTCGCCGGAGCGGAGAAGGTGACCTTCGACAATCGCGTCCGGAAGAAAACCGGGGAGTACCTATGGTTTAACTGGGCCATCACTCTTGATCGGGTGACCTCAAACATCTACGCCTCCGCTCAGGACGTGACCGAGCGCCGTCGCCGCGAGGAGATCACGCTCCTCATCTCGGACCTGCGCTCGAAGTTCGTCGAGCTCTCCTCGAAGAAGCGAAAGTTCTTCGACCTTCTTCTGGCGAAGATGCTCGCCCTCACCGAGTCCGGCTACGGCTTCGTGGGCGAGGTCCTGACGGATCGGCAGGGGAAGTTCCTCAAGGTCATTTCACTTACTGACATCTCCTGGAACGCGGAGACAAAGAAATTCCTCGACGACTTCTCCGATGTCGGCATCGAGTTTCGTAATCTTAAGACGCTGTTTGGTGAAGTGATCCTCACGGAGCGTATGTTGATTTCGGATAACCCGCAAGGGCATCCGGCAAGCGGAGGCCTTCCGCCCGGGCATCCTGAGATGCGCTCCTTCGCCGGCATCCCGATCTTCTACAACAAAGAGCTCATCGCGCTGATCTGCCTGGCCAATAAACCCGGCGGTTACCGCGAGGACGTGATGATCGATTTCACCGCTCTCTTCGATACGGTCGGGGAGATGATCCACTCACTCTCCATGAACCAGGCGCTCGAGGACCAGCGCCGGATCGCGATCCACAACTCGAAGCTCGCGTCGATCGGGGAGATGGCAGCGGGCGTGGGTCACGAGATCAATAATCCGCTCGCGATCATCTCGGGCCAGCTCACGATGCTTAAGGAGCAGCTGCAGGCGCGGCAGCTCCTCGACCAGGGCCTCGGCGCGCGCTTCCAGAAATCTCAGATCGCCATCGACCGCATCGCGAGCATCGTGAAGGGCCTTCGCACCTTCGCGCGCTCGGATAGTCTTGAGATCGCCCCCTTCGACTTCTCGGACCTCGTGCGGGAAACGGTGGACATGGTGAAGGAGATCTACGCTCAGGTCGAGGTGGAACTCATCGTCTCGATCACGACAAATATCTGGACCACCGGAAACCGCGGGCGCTTGCAGCAGGTGATCGTAAATCTGCTGAACAACGCGCGTGACGCACTTGAGACGCGGGCGATGAAGAAGATCTTCTTAGATCTTAAGGCCCAAGACGCTCGCCTGATCCTCTCCGTGCGCGACACAGGCCACGGCATCCCGGAAGAAATCCAGAACAAGATCTTCGAGCCGTTCTTCACGACCAAGGACGTGAACAAGGGTACGGGCATTGGCCTCTCGCTCATCGACTCCATCATCAAGGAGCACGACGGAGAGCTGCGCCTTACGAGCGAGCTCAACGTCGGGTCGGAGTTCACGGTGACGCTCTCGCTCTCGAACGTTCCCATCACCATTAGTCAGGCGCCCGAAGTCGTCGCTCCCAGCGTGTCCTTCCAGGGCTCGATCCTTCTGGTGGACGACGAAGAGGGGATCCGCGACGTCCTCCGCGACATCTTCGAGACCTTCGGGGCGACGGTGACCGTGGCGGCGAGCGGTGAGGAGGCGCTGCGGATCTTGGGTCACAAGGCCCTGGCGTTCGATCTGATCCTCTCGGACGTGAAGATGCCGACGATGGACGGGCCGGCGTTTCTGCGAGAGCTTCTGAACCGGAAGCTGCCGAAGAGGGCCTTCTACTTCTTATCCGGGGGAGTGAACTTCGAGACGAACCCGGACCTGGGCCTCGCCGATGCTGTGCTCCCGAAGCCGCTTTCACGCGACGGAATCCTGGCCCTCCTCGAGAAGCACCTGAGTAAAGCCTCCGGGTAATATCTGCCGCTTTGTTTAGCGTGGGTGTTCTCAGTAAACTCTAAGTAATGTCATATATTAAACTTTTCTCTTTCCTCTGCATGCTCCACCTCGTCGTGGCTCCGCTCGCCGGTGCCCAGGACAACAAGATCCAATTCATGCGCAAAAAAGATACGACCGGAGCGGGTCGCATCCAGGGCCTCAAGTGGGTTGTCCCGGACCCGAACTTCGAGCTGCGCTCGAATCCGGTGACGAAGAAAGTTGAGATCTTCGCCCTCGTCGAGGGCGTCTACGGTGCGACGGAGGGCTGGCAGCTGGTGATGAATAAAACCACGCAGCTTCTGCCACCGGTGCCGTCCCCGGAGACGCCGGAGGAGCTGCGCGGAGTGGCGCGCGCCTTCCGCTTCACGGTTCCGGTCACGCGCGAGCGCACGACGATCCTCATCGAAGCGCTGGGCCCCGAGGGCCAGCGCCAATCGGAGCAGGTCTTCGTGGTGTTCAAGGGCTGGACCAAGTTCAACCAGAGTCTCAAGAAGCCGCGCAAGATCGTCGTGAAGCAAAAGCGCAGCTACCTCTCGCCGTCGCTCGGGTTCTCGCAGATCACCTATAAAGAAACGGGCTTCCCGCGCTTCACGCAGACCGAACTCACGGCGCGCTTGCGCTACCAGTACCGCTCCTCGCCGCGCTGGCGCTTTAACCTCGATGGCTTTAGCACCCTCACGCCCATCGGCACCGACCTCGCCGGAACCACGGCGAGCTACCGAGGTCTCACGCTGGAAGCTGACTACTTCATTCCAGTATGGTCAGGCTGGGGGATGCAGTTTCAGGCGGGGACGAACTACCTCACCATGACGTCGGCCAAAGATACCTTTGGCTACGCCCCGTTCTTGTACCCGCATTTGGGTATCGGACTAAGAAGCTTTTTCCGCAGTGGTGATAACTGGGGAGTCAGGTTAAAATTAGGTTCATTAGGGCCGCGACTCTCTTTCTTTGGGTCGGCGGAGAGTGAAGTGGGGCTCGAAGGTTTCTGGGAGCGGCGCTGGGATAAAACCAAAACCATCTTCCTGAACCTCCACCAGGGTCGCATGTTCTTCAGGCCTAGCGACGGAGTAAGTATCGAAACGACGACGACAGCACTTTCAGCGGGAGTCACGCTCTAGGTGCGAAGGGGACCAGGATGAAATTTTTTACAGTCATGCTTCTCACGAGTGCCCTCGTGTCCTGCCGCCAGGGCGGCGAGCTCGCCAACGAAAGCTTGAACGGCGGCAAGATCACCAACGGCACCGTCTCGGAAGTCAAGATTGCTGACAATAGCGTCACGGAAACAAAGATCGCCGACGCCTCAGTTACTCCCGCAAAGCTCGATCGCGCGTACCAAGAATCCCTTCCCGTGAGCGGAAGCGCCGGCGACTACCTCAACGGTAGCCTCGCGTGGGCGGACTTCGCGACCTCTGCGCGCGCGTCCGTTTCCGCACAGCTTCTCCCCGTTGTAACTCCCATCTCCTACGATCCCGGCACCGGCGTCTTCGCCCTGACGACCGTCACACCTGAATTTGGCGGTACGGGCCTCACGGCCCTGGGAGCAGGGGACCAGCTTTTGGGCGTCAACAACGCCGGCACGGCAGCGGAGTACAAAACCATCGCGGGCACGGCCAACCAAGTGAGCGTTACTCACGGGGTAAACACCATCACGCTTGCAACGCCGCAGGACATCGACACCACGTCGTCACCGAGCTTCGTCGGCTTGAGTCTGTCCGGAGGCCTCGCCGCGGCCACGGCGAGTCTCTCCGGGGCCTTCGATGCCGCCAGTGCCAACATCACCGGGCTCCTCTCGGTCGTCGGAACGAGCATCACACCCAGCCTCGACGTGAGCGTCGACAACGCAGATACGAACAGTGCCGTCACCGTTGCACGGCTGGCACACTCCACCACGCTCGTCCCCGCCGCGGGCTTCGGCACAACGCTTGAGTTCTCCGGCGAAAACGATGCCGCCGCAATCGTCTCCCAGGCGCAGATCACGGCGAGCTGGACCGATCCCGCGGCGGCCACCGCAAGCAGCCAGCTGATCTTCTCAACGTCCAACAACGGAACTCTCGGTCCGGTCATGCGTCTTTCTCCTGAAGGGAACCTAGGAATTGGTACGGCCGGTGTGGCCAACTCGCGGCTCCAAGTTGCGGGGGCAATTTCGACAGCCGTCCGCACTCTCTCGGCTAATGGTGCCTTAGGGGATTCAGACAGTGTGCTACTTGTGGATGCAGGGGGCGGATCTGTGGCAGTAACCTTGCCATCAGCGGCGTCTGTCACAGGCCGCCAGTACACCATCAAAAAGACCGACGTCTCAGCGAATACGGTCACTTTCGCAAGTGCGATCGACGGCAACGCTCTCTACGACTTAGCCGCGCAATACGACTACGTCGTCATCGTCAGCGACGGCACCCAGTGGCTCAAGGTCGGCGGGAACTAGAACCCGTAATTTCTTCACACCTCACCCCGTCTGAGGCTTCTTCTCGCTAAACTAGCGACATGAAGCTTCTCTTTCTCATCTCCCTCGTCTCCCTGAGTGCCCACGCCGGTATTTTCGGCGCCGACGACCGTGCGGAAGCGCTGGTGGAGACGGATCTCGCGCGCGCGACCCCGGCCCTGGTGCGAAAGTCCATGCTCGACTTCACCGACGGCATGTACCGCGCGAAGGCGAGTGGTCTCGAGGGGATGGGGCTGTGTCAGGACGTGCGCTTCATGGGGCAGCCGACGCTCGCCAACTGCTCGGCCTCGCTCGTGGGGCCTGACCTCGTCTTAACCGCCGCACACTGCCTCGAAGACTACGCTACCCGCGAAGGTCGCTGTGACCAGTATCACGTGGTCTTCGACTACGCCCAAGACGGCGAGACTCGCGCCTTCAGGCCCGACCAAGTCTACGGCTGCAAGAAGATCGAGTACTACCGCTATGACGAGTGGAACGATCGCGAGGACCTCGCCGTGATTCGTCTCGATCGGAAGGTGCCTGATCGGACTCCCATAAAACTGAATTTTTCGCCCGTGAAAGTGGGCAGCGCAGTCTCGCTTCTCGGCTACCCCCTAGGACTGCCGCTGAAATCGGTCAACGACGGCACGGTGAGCGCGGTGAACGCTGAGAAGCTGAGCTTCCGCCACACGCTGGATACGTTTTCGTGTAACTCCGGGGGGCCCGTCTTCAACGACGCCGGTGAACAGGTCGGGGTTCTGGTGCGCGCCACGACGCCGAACATGAGTTCGCGGGCGGGGACGACGTGCTATGACTGGGGAGTCGCAAAAGAGAGCGACTGGTCCGAGGCGAACTCAATTACGCACCTGCGAGGCGTGCTAAAACTCACTCATGGCAAATAGCCCGAACAGGTCACGGTCGTAGACCGGAACGAGGCTCACACCCGTGCCGTCGCCCTTGCCGCCGTCGAGCTGTGTGATGCCGATGCCGTAGGCAAGACCGATGGTCGCACCGGCCAGCACGTCCTGGAGGTAGTGCCGGTTGTCCTGGATGCGGGAGTAGCCGACGAAGCTTGCCATCGCGAGCGAGGCAGAACCCCAGCCCCAGCCGTGCTCTTCGATGACGTGTCCCGCGAAGGCGAAGGCCGTCGAGGCGTGGCCCGAGGGAAAGCTGTTGCGCGTGGACTTGTCCGGGCGCTCCTGCTGGATGGAGTACTTCAGCACGGTCACGACGCCACCGGTGTAGGCCGTGGCCTTCACCATGTTCCAGGCGCGGCGCTCGGCTTTGGTGTTGCCGTAGTAGTGGGCGACGCCCTGGCCCAGGACGTAGGCGATGTTCGGAATGAGGCGGCCCAGGAGGTCCCCGTAGTGAGACCAGTGGC
>JBKHVY010000105.1:0-8911 GCA_046569805.1 Bacteriovoracia bacterium
CTTGCGCTACGACGCTAACAAGAATAATCGCCTCGACCCGGCGGAAGTGCGGGAGGCTTACGACAAGACCTTTAAGCAGGCGATCCAGGCCCTCGTCGACGAACAGGCGCCGATCCTCGCGAAGCTTCCGTTTAATCTTGGGAGTGGCGTTTCGCGCAAGATCTACTACTACCTGATGAAGTACAATTCTGTTCCGGACAAGCTGCGGGACTTCATGAAGCTTCTCACGATTGGAGCACCCACCAGTCACCGTGATACGATTGCTGCAGTGCTGAAGATTATTATTCAGCAGACTGCCACAACGGGCCCGAAGTTTGACTGTGAAAGGCTGCGATAGTTATTGGCGCTGAGTTTCATTTTTTGATAACTTGGGGGTCTTAGGAGCAAGATCCCCATGGCCCAAGTAGCACAACTCAAGATCGACGACTTCAAAACTCGTCTGCCGGAATTCAAGAGTACCCTCGCGACCATACGGAGGTCACTTTGACGTTGAGAGAAAAACTCAACGCCTCAGAGAAATCTCCGAGCTCGAAGCCCTCGACGGCTTCTGGAACGACGCCGCTAACGCCGCCAAAATTCAAAAAGAAAAATCCGTCCTCGAAGATTCGGTCAAGACCTATCAGCGCCTCAAGACCTCCATCGAGGACTTCGAGGTCATGCTCGAGATGGCCGAGATGGGAGACGAGGCGTCGATGGCAGAAGCCATCGCGACCTTCCCGAAGTGCGAGCAGGCGGTGAGCGACGCCGAAAAGAAGGCCCTGCTCTCCGGAGAAACGGACCCGAACAACGCCATCGTGACGATCAACGCCGGTGCGGGGGGAACGGAGTCCTGCGACTGGGCCGGAATGCTCATGCGCATGGTGCAGCGCTGGGCCGAGCAGCACGGGTTCAAGGTCGACGTGATGGACTACCAGTACGGCGACGCCGCCGGCATCCGCAGTGCGACGCTGCAGGTGACAGGAAACTTCGCCTACGGACTCTTGAAGAGTGAATCGGGCGTGCATCGCCTCGTGCGGATTTCGCCCTTCGACTCGAACGCTCGACGGCATACTTCTTTTTCGTCGATGTACGTCTCCGCAGAGATCGACGACACGATCGAGATAGAGGTCCTGGATAAAGACCTCCGCGTCGACGTCTACCGCTCTGGTGGCGCTGGCGGGCAGTCGGTGAACACCACCGATTCGGCGGTGCGCTTGACGCACTTTCCGTCGGGCATCGTGGTGGCGTGCCAGCAAGAACGCTCACAGCTCCAGAACAAAATCAAAGCGATGAAGATCCTCAAGTCACGCCTCTACGAGCGCGAACTCGAGCGTCGGATGGAGGCGCAGAACCAAGTCGAGGCCGGAAAAAAGGACAACGCCTGGGGCTCGCAGATTCGCTCTTATGTGCTCCATCCGTACCAGCTGGTTAAAGATCACCGCACGGGCCACAGTACATCTCAAGCGCAGACGGTCCTCGACGGGGACCTCGACGACTTCATGAAAGCATATCTCCAGTGGCAGAGCCTTGGAGGAAAACCGGTGGAGGCTGGCGATGACGACCTCTAACCTCACCGAATCGGGGAAACTGATGAAACAGAAACACGTAGACCGCTGGACCTCTCACTTCTCAGAGCAGATGCATGTGCGCCTCGAGAAGCGACAGAAACTCGAAGCCCTGGGCCATCTCGGTGGCGCTTATAAGAACAACCTTAAGCCCGATACCCACTTTCACACTCTGATCGAGAAGTACGGGGACCTCGAGAAAGATGCGATTGGCCAGACGCCAGACTACAAGGTCGCCGGCCGCGTGCTCATGGTGCGCGACTTCGGAAAGGCGGCTTTCCTCACGTGCGATGACGGCACCCATCGTTTCCAGCTCTATGTGAAGAAGGACGTGACGTCAGAAGCAGGCTTCGCCCAGTACAAACTTCTCGACTACGGTGACATCGTCTGGGCTTCCGGTGACGTGTTCAAGACGATGAAAGGGGAGCTCTCGCTCAACGTGAAGGACTTCTCCATCATCACCAAGTCAACTCGTCCGTTACCGGAGAAGTTCCACGGTCTGACGGATCCAGAGTTGCGCTACCGCATGCGCTACGTGGATCTTGCCATGAACCCCGAGGTTCGCGAGAAGCTCAAGCTGCGCTCGGAGATCGTGCGCTACATCCGCGAGTACTTCTATAAGCTTGACTTCTTCGAGGTCGAGACGCCGATGATGCATTCGATCGCCGGCGGCGCGGCCGCGCGTCCGTTCAAGACTCACCACAACGCCCTCGACATGGAACTGCACATGCGGATCGCTCCCGAGCTACACCTCAAGCGTCTCATCGTCGGCGGCTTCAACAAAGTCTTCGAGATGAACCGTTGCTTCCGGAACGAAGGCCTCTCTCTCAAGCACAACCCGGAGTTCACCTCGATCGAGTTCTACTGGGCCTACGCGACCTATGAAGACCTGATTCAGCTCACGGAAGACTTGATCTCTGGTCTTGCGATGAATGTCCTCAAAAAAGACGTGATCACTTTCGGTGACAAGGAGATCAACCTGAAAGGTCCTTACGCTCGCATGACCATGCGGGAGGCGGTGGCGAAGTACACCCAATCAACGCCAGCGCAGGTGATGGACGCGAGCCACCTCAAGGGCCTTCTCAAGGAAACCGAGATCGACCCGAAGACCATCAATAGCGCGGGCTGGGGTAAGCTCCTCACGCTGTGCTTTGAAGAGTTTGCGGAAAAGCACCTCATCCAGCCAACGTTTATTACGGAGTACCCAACGGAAGTTTCTCCGCTTTCTCGTCGCAATGACAGTCAGCCGGAGTTCGTGGATCGTTTCGAGTTTTTCATCAATGGATGGGAGATGGGGAACGCCTTCTCTGAGCTCAACAATCCAACGGACCAGCTAGATCGCTTCGCAGAACAGGCGATGGCAAAAGAGGCCGGCGATGCTGAAGCTTGCGACGTTGATTATGACTACGTTCGGGCCCTCGAATATGGCATGCCACCAACGGCAGGCCAAGGAATCGGCATTGATCGCCTTGTCATGGTGCTGACGGATAGCCCAACGATTCGCGACGTTATTTTGTTCCCGCTTTTGAAGAAGGAAGACTTCGGTCAAAACGAAGACGATGCCGAGTAAGACGGGCCCGCTCTTCTTACCGCTCCTGCGAGTTTTCTTTGACCAAGCGAGCACCTGGCGACTCCTGGTGTTTACTATCATCGGGTATGCGTTTTCTCTGTCTGTGATCCTGAGTACGCTCGGGCTCATGGACGGATTCTCGAGCACCCTTAAAGATGGCCTGCGCCAGTCAGCGGGGGATGCCATTATTGGTCACCAAGGTGGGTTCTTTAAACTCAACGAGGTTGCCCTCGAGGAGCTTCAGCTTGCCGGCGTGCGCTCGGTTGCCCAAGTCCTGCAGACGGAAGCATTTTTGCTTTCCGAGGGCCAGTCGCAAGGTGTCCTGGTGCGAGCAGTGGAGAGTGCGGATATGCGGGCCACGACGGGCCTGCCACTCGAGCTCTCCCTCGGTGAGATCGCGATCGGGAAAACACTGGCCGACGACTGGCGTCTAAAGCCCGGGGACTTCGCTTCGCTGGTGCTTGCGACAGGCCGGGACGGAGATCTTCCGCAGATTATTCCTCTGACGGTTAAGCAAGTGATCACTCACGGGATCCACGAAAAAGATGCGCGCTTTGTGTACGTCACACTGGCACAGCTGCGCGAGACACTGAAAATTCCTACGAAGATCAACATGGCGCTAGTGAGTTTCGGTGGCGAGCATCGTGATGTGCAGGCGGTTCAGGCGAAAGTCGAAGAGCTGCGAGCGGTCCTCGGGCGCCCGTGGACCGTGAAACCGGCGTGGCAGGAGTTCGCAGGGCTTCTTGAAGCTGTGGAGATCGAAAAAACGTCGATCGCCGTGGTGCTGCAGTTGATCGTACTGGTCGCTGTCTTTAACGTGGCGGCTTTCCTCATTACACTTCAGTCTCGCAAGTCGCGGGAGTTTTTCCTTCTCAACGCACTCGGCATGCCGCGCTCGCGGTTCGTGCGGCTCGCGGTGCTGGTCCTGCTAGGACTGTGGATCTTGTCTTGTGCCGGGGCCCTTGTGTTCGTTCAGCTCTTCAACTTCCTTTTAACTCATGCCCCTTGGCTTCGTGTGCCGGGGGATGTGTATGTGCTGACACAGCTTCAGGTGCTTCTCTCATTCACGGACTACCTTGTCGTGTTCGGGCTGGCGCTGTTGTGGATGTTGGTGTTGGGTGCCCTCGCCCTTAGAAAAATGCGTCGCCAGTCACTGCTCACAGGTCTGCGCCAGGAGTTCCAATGATTAGACTACAAAACCTCGAGAAGTCCTTCGGTTCCACACCCGTGCTAAGAGGTATCAGTCTTGAGATTGCCCGCGGCGAGAGGCTTGCGATCCGCGGTGCTTCGGGCTCTGGGAAATCCACTCTGCTTTATCTCATGGGGGGGCTAGAGCGACCAGAGAAGGGTGTGGTTGAGGTGAACGGCATGAACCTCGCGACTTTGAGCGACGAAGCTCTCGCGAACTTTCGCAATAGCTCGGTCGGCTTTGTGTTCCAGTTTCATTTTTTATTACCGTCCCTCACGGCGTGGGGAAATATTCTTCTCCCGGCCCGCATCGGAGGCCATGATGTCGCTGCGGTGGAGCTGCGGGCCCGTGCGTTGGCAAAACGCTTGGGTGTGGAGAAATTACTAGAGAAGTGGCCGCATCAGTTGTCGGGGGGGGAGCAGCAACGCATCAACATACTGCGAGCGCTGTCTCTGAATCCTCCGCTTCTACTGTGCGATGAGCCAACGGGAAATTTGGACTCAAAAAATTCCGATATTGTTACCCAGTTGCTACAGGAGCTAGTCAGAGAATCAAACAGTACTTTGATCGTTGTCACTCACGACGATAAAGTCGCCTCGTCCTTTGAGCGTAAGATCGTGATTGAAGATGGTCAGATTATTCGATAGAATGAGCCGTTTTTTAAAGATTTCAAGAATTTAAGAGCGAGCGGAATGAGTCTGAGATATCTCATTGTTGGTATTTATTGCATTGTGTTGGCGGCCTTGGTCGCCGGTTCGAATGCAAACGCACAAGAGATCATCGGTCCCATCAAAGAGCTCTTTAAAGTCGACGCGATCGAGGTCGAAGGAAATCGAAAAGTCGAATCCGAGGCGGTTCTCGAGAAGCTCAGTACGAAAACCGAACAGGTTCTCGATAACTATCTCCTGCGTAAGGATATCCAGCGTATTTTTGAAATGCGCTACTTTGACGAAGTCGAAGCCTGGCACAAGCAGAAAGACTCGAAGCAAATCCTCCTCTTTCGCTTGAAAGAAAAACCGATCATCGGAAAGGTCGAGTTCAAGGGCAACGACGAGATCAACGACGACGACCTCAAAGAGCAAATCAAAACCAAAGAGTTCCAGATCCTCGACGTCGCGACACTTAAAGCAGACGTCATGGCCCTGCAGAAACACTACGAAGAAAAGGGCTTCTTCATCGCTCAAGCTTCCTATGATCTGCAGCCGCTCGAGAACGGCTCCGTCAACGTCGTGTTCAAGATCAAAGAGTGGGACAAGGTGATGGTCAAGAAGATCACCTTCCTCGGTAACAAGGCGATCGGGGACGAGGAGCTCAAGGGCTTCATGCAAACGCGCGAAGAGACGCTCTTTTCAGGTCTTTCGGGCTCCGGAAACTTTAAGGAAATTAATTTCCAAACGGACATCGAACGCCTGAAGTACCTGTATAAGACACGGGGTCACCTCCAGGTGAATATCAACAATCCGGTGGTGACGGTCTCGGAAGATAAGCGCTGGATCTTCATCACGGTCCAGGTGACCGAGGGCCCAGAGTTCTCCGTTAATAACGTGTACTTCAACGGCGAACTCCTCTTCACCGAAGCGGAGATGATGTCGAAGATCAAGATGAAGGGCGGGGACGTCTACAACGAAGAGAACCTGCGCCTCGACATTCAGACGCTCACCGAGATGTACCAAGACAAGGGCTACGCCTTCGCCAACGTGCTGCGAACGCTTGAGATCGTGCCCGGAGAGAACAAAGTCGACGTGGTTTTCTCCTTCGAGAAGGGCAAGATCTGCTACTTCGGAAAGATCGTCGTCAAGGGGAACACCAAGACCCGCGACAAGGTCATCCGCCGCGAGCTCAAGATCCACGAAGGTCAGATGTACACGGGCTCAGGCCTTCGCACCTCTAAGGAAAACGTCAACCGTCTAGGGTTCTTCCAACCGGAGAGCGTGATTTTCAACACGGTCGCGCAGAAAGGCAAAGACAACATCCTCGACGTAGAAATCTCGATTAAAGAGCGCGCGACGGGCCAGATCAGCGTCGGTGCCGGTTACTCTACCGCCACGCAAGGCTTCGTTCAGGCCTCGATCGCACAGAACAACTTCCGCGGTTTGGGCCAGAACGTGAACTTCAACATGTCCGTCGCGGCGAACCAACAGATCTACAACGTCGGTTTCACAGAGCCCTATCTCTTTGATACCAAGTGGACCGCTGGCGCTGACTACTTCCGCACCATCTCTAACTTCATCCGCTCGTTTAGCTACGAGAAGCACGGCTTCGATCTCCGGGTCGGCTATCCTATCTTCGACTACACACGACTCTTCCTCACGTACCGCTACGAGGACAACAAGATCCGTAACGTTTCGAACCCGACCATCGACCCCAAGCTCGAGAACGGGTCGGCGGGCTCCGTCCAGGGTTCGCTCGTGACCGACAAGCGCAACAACATCTTCGAGCCGACCGCGGGCTACTACGCCAACACGTCGCTCGAGTATGCCGGTGTGGGCGGCGTGCAGCGCTGGCTCCGAGCGGACGTCGAGGGACGCTACTACAAGCCCATATGGCAGGAGCTTGTGTTTCGGACACGCGGCTCGGTCTCGCAGATCTTTCAAACAGAAAACCGCGGCATTCCCCGGATCGAGCGCTTCTCTATGGGAGGTGCAAGAAACATGCGTGGCTTCCAGCTCGAGGACATCGGTCCCTTGATTCAGGCGCGGAACCTTAACACGGACGCGATCGATACCTTTAACAAGGGTGGTCTGTTCCAAGTCTTAACGACTTTTGAGCTCGAGCATCCGATGATCAAAGAAGCAGGTCTCAAGTGGGTACTGTTCACTGACGTCGGTAACGTCTACGAAGAGCGCATTGGTCAGAACGGAGACTTCACTCAACGGGCCAACTACGGTTTTGGCTTCCGCTGGTTCTCGCCGATCGGTGTGCTGCGTTTTGAGTTCGGTTTCCCGCTTCAAAAACGTGAACGCGAAGCGCCAAATCAATTCCACTTTGACATAGGACAACTGTTCTAAACAGTGCTAGATTTTTCAGCAGATTGACCACTACGGGAGACTCTAATGAAACTAAGCGCACTTTTCCTCTCATTTGTATTTTCATTCGCGGCGCAAGCTGCGGTAACTGTCGGACTTGTGGATGTACAGAAAGTTCTTACATCCATTAAGGAAGGACAGTCGGTGATGAAGACTCTAGAAAAGTCTTTCAACGACAAGAAAGCCACACTCAAAAAGGACGAAGACAAGATTAAGAAAGCCGGTGAAGACCTTAAGAAGCAAAGCGCAGTCTTGAGCGAGCAGGCCCGCCTCACTAAAGAGCGCGAGATCCAAGAGCAGATCCTCGCGGTTCAAGGCAAGGCTGCGGAGTTCCAGCGCGAGATGCAGAAGATGGAGCAAGACCTCAAGAAGCCCATCATCGACAAGCTTCGCCCGATCATCGAGGAAGTCTCGAAGTCCTCTGCGGTCTCTATGACTTTCGAGCTCGGAAGCGCTCCGATCATCTACGCGGAGTCGAAGAAAGACATCACCGATGAAGTCGTAAAAGCTTACGACAAAAAACATCCGGTGAAGTAATGCGATTTACGGAACTGTTTGCCCACGACACGGACACGCAAGTCGTCCACCTCGCGGGCGACGGCACCGTGACGACAATCATGCTGCCGCACGAGCTCACCGATGGTGGGCTCGCTTTTATTAAGAACGCGAAGTTTTTGAAGACGCTCACCGAGCGTGCTGCGGCCACTGCGATTCCAGGTGCAGCAGCGATCTTCGATCTCAAACTCTGGAATGGGCTTACTCCTGAATCACAAGCCGAGTGGAAGCAAAAACTTACTGCCATCGGCGTGAGCCAAAATATCCCTCTCTCCATGGCCTGTCTGTCCGCTCCCTTGTATCAGGCGAAGTTTAGTCGCTGGCAGGGAATCGTGGACGGACGCCAGCTCGGAACCACCGAGATCCATCCCTCGGCACAGATCGCTCAAGGGGTGTTCATCGGTGAGCATGTGAGCATTGGCCCGAACGTTGTCATTCACGCCGGAAGCGTCGTCTCCTCACACGTGAGCATCGGCGCGGATACAGTTCTTTTTCCCCACGTGGTGCTGTATCCGTTCACGCAGATTGGTCAAGGCGTTCGCATTCACGCCAACACGACCATCGGTGCCGATGGTTTTGGCTACGTCTTTGATAAGGGCGTACATCACAAGATCTGGCACACCGGAGGTGTCATCATTCAGGATCAGGTGGAGATCGGGGCGAACAGCAGTATCGACATGGGAACCTTCACCCCGACGGTCATTGGCCGCGGGTCGCGCATAGATAATCAGGTCCAGATCGGCCACAACACGAAGATCGGCGTCGGCTGCGTGTTGTGCGGCCAGGCCGGAATCGCCGGGAGTGCGGTGCTCGAAGACTTCGTTGTGCTCGGAGGCCGTGCGGCCATTGGCCCAGATGCTCACATTGGCAAGGGCTGTCAGATCGCTGGTGGTGCCATGGTCAACGAAAGTGCGGTATGGCCCGCGGGCTCTGTACTCGGTGGTCACCCGGCACGCGACATAAAAGAGTGGATGCGCACCTTCGCGTGGGTCCGCAAGAACGCCCTCAAATCTTAGGAGAACCTATG
>JBKHVY010000106.1:0-8874 GCA_046569805.1 Bacteriovoracia bacterium
ATTATAGAGATCCCACTTCGCCTGCATCGTAACCCAGAACTCCGCGCTGATCCCGAAGACATTCTCAAGTTCGATCGCGAAGGAGGCAGAGATTCCACGCTTCCCGTTGCAGATCTCCGATATCTTCCGTTCCGCACAACCAATTTTTTCTGCGAGCCACTTCTGCGTCAGCCCTCTTTCTTCGAGGACCATCACTTTTAAGAATTCACCGGCGGACTGGCGAACAGCAAGTTCAATC
The DNA here is from genome assembly GCA_046569805.1 of Bacteriovoracia bacterium. Classification (GTDB taxonomy): domain Bacteria; phylum Bdellovibrionota; class Bacteriovoracia; order Bacteriovoracales; family Bacteriovoracaceae; genus UBA6144. Next base: position 239 of record JBKHVY010000106.1, read on the forward strand.
ATGGTAGTCTCCTATTTCGACATCATGGAATTCGCCTTTGTCATAGCGAAAAATTATACACCAGGGCTTTTCGATCGTGATCGACCAGAACTCTTTCATGCTCCCCTTCAGCTTATGAAGCTTAAGTGATGGAGGCTCGCAGATCCGCTTCAAGTCATCGAAGGTACTCACGTCACTTAACGCCATTAGCAAAAAAACAGCTCGTTTGTTCAGCCTCTCAGGAAACCTTTTTGAGGTCCCTTTCTGCACGATATCTTTTGTAATCTTTCCGGTCACAGACTTAATCATTGTTTACACATTACCACATAGTGTAAATCGTCGCAACACAAAAATGACTCGCGGCGCAAGGTGATCTCGTTCCCTAGGACTTGCGCACGCCCAACATGTCCGAGCCCAGGAATCCGGCCTGGCGCAGGCGCTCCGGCACCTTCGGAAGTTTCGCGAGCTGCCCCGGCGTGGCGAGCTTCGTGTGAGGGAGCTTATTGAACGCCCAGCCCAGATCCGCCATGTCGTCTTGGCCCGTGCGCCAGTCGAAGCGTTTGAACTTGCGCAGATCAATGGGCCCGGCGAAGTCCTTCATGGCGTACTTTCCTTTCCAGTTGAAGTACATCGCCCAGTAGCTCATGGCGAGCTCGCGCGGATCGCGAAAGTGCGCGGGCCTGAAGTCCAGGACCGTGGTGTTGGTCTTACTGATCGCGCCCCACAGGCCCTTGAGCTTGAAGAGTGCGACCACGTGGTCATCGTCCCCGTGGCCTCGGAGGTCCATCATGAGCGGCGGGTGGCCGTGGTACTCGAGGGCCAGACACGCCAAAAGCGCCCCCTCGAAGCAGTGCGCCTTCTTCGCCAGAAACGCCTCCTGCGCTGAGCGCGTCTCGTCGCCGGTGTTGTAGGTGAAGCGCGACACCCACGCCTGCACCTTGTGCGGGTGATCAAGGCGCCGCAGAGCACGTTCCAGGGCCGGGGTCAGCATGAGTTCTCCTTTACAGCTTAGAGCTTTAACTTCACCATAAAAGCCACTAAAAGTGAAATCAGGAGACCCCCCATGACATGCCCCTGCCGCGCCCTCGACACCCAACCCGTCGCCTACGAAAACTGCTGCGGGCCACTCCACTCCGGAAAGACTAAGGCCGCCACTCCTGAGGCCCTCATGCGTGCGCGCTACAGCGCCTACGCCAAAAACACCATCCCCTTCATCGCCGCCACCCAGACCCAGGAGCTCGGTGAGGAGTTCAACGCCGACGACGCTGCCAAGTGGGCCGAGAGCGCCGAATGGAAAGGCATGAAAGTCATTTCCACCAAGAAAGGTGGCCCCCAGGACACGACCGGCATCGTGGAGTTCGAAGCCCACTACATGGACAAGGCGAGCGGCAAGGACCTCGTGCACAAGGAAACCTCGCTCTTCACAAAAGTCGATGGTCAATGGAAGTTCAAGGAAGGCATCATCGCCGGCGCCCAACCGATCAAGCGCCTCGAACCCAAGATCGGCCGCAACGACCCGTGCTCCTGCGGCTCGGGCAAGAAGTACAAGAAGTGCTGTGGAACCGCTGCTTAAAGATCCGGTAAAGCTTCGGTTAATTTTTACACACTAAGCTCCGGGCCTCGGAGGTTCGTGCTAAAACTGCCTTAAATCTTTTTTAAGGGCAACGCATGAACCTCACAATCATCTTGGGTCTCGGTTTGATCGTCGGCACGCTTCTGCAAAACTACCTCGCCTAATTCTTTTCGGCAGGAGTAGAATCGGAGGATGCGCAGCTTTATTGGCTTCCTCATCGTCTCCGCCGTCAAAATCTTCTCTCACCTCTTCTATCGACTAGAGTTGAAGTGGCTCACACCAAAACCGCTCGACGTCTGGGAGAAAACTCGCGTCGTCGCGATCCTCAACCACACCTCCCTCTATGAACCGCTCTTTGGCCAGGCCATGCCCTTTCGCTTCGTCTGGCGCTTCGTCCACAAGATGGTGGCCCCGGCCGCCGACGTAACGTTTAATCGGCCGATCGTCGGGCGCTTCTGGAAACTCATGATCCCCCACGCCTCCACCATCACAAGAAAGCGCGATGAAACCTGGACGCACTTCATGAAGCGCATGGACCAGGACTCGCTCATCGTGATCGCTCCGGAGGGTCGGATGAAGCGACCTAATGGCCTGGATAAAGACGGCAAACCCATGTCAGTGCGGGGGGGGATTGCGGATATCCTGGAGCAGCTCGACTCCGGGTATCTGCTCTTGGCGTTCAGCGGTGGGCTGCATCACGTCCAGGCCCCGGGCCAGTTCTGGCCACGGTTGTTTAAGACCATCAAGCTGAACTTCGAAGTCATCGACATCGCCGAATACAAGAAGGGGCTCCCCGTGGAGCCCCGTGCGTTCAAGTTAAAAGTCGTCGAAGATCTCCAGCACCGACTCGAGAACAACTGTCCGAGCTAAGACTTGGGCGCTTTGACCGGCGCAGGCCCGAACATCTTGTGGAGCTTCTTTTTCTTCGAGCCCAGGTCCTTAAGGCGGAACTCGTCGAGGACCTTGTCCATCTCTTCACGCAGGAGCGGAAGCCCCCGCTCCTCGATGGACTTCTGGTTTTGTGCTGTGAGCTCTTTATGCAACAGCTCCCCCACGCCCTCGAGCACGCCGAAGTAGCCGATCAGCTCGCGGCTCATGTTGAGCGGCAACTTATCTTTGAAGTACTTCTTCAGGAAGGGCACTCGGCGCATGGGCCACGCGACGTTGCGATAGATCAGACTCTGGCGGCTCGAGGCCTGGTTCATTTTATAGCCGTAGTCGTCTACCCAGCGGTACATCGCCTGCAGGACCGCATCTTTCTCTAAGCTATCCTTCACCCGGTTAGCGTCGCGCCACTCGGCGATGATGTCGAAGCGTGGGTCGATCTCCATGTCGGCTGGGATGAAGCTCTCCGCGGCGGTGATGCCGATGTCGCGCACGAAGCTCTCCTTGCGCAGGAGCAAGCGGCTCTTGAACATTGGAAGCTGTAACTTATCGCCGCTGGCGACCGCGAAGGCATGGGAAACGATCTCCGAGCAGAAGAGCTTTTCGCTCTCCTCCATGGAGAAGCCGAAGTCGTAGAGGATGTTCCCGGTCGAGTCGGAGGCAGCCTTCACTTTTTTAAAGATATACTCCGCGGCCTTGGCCGCGAGCTTCTCGTCGTCGTGGCGGAAGATCATGGTGCGAAAGTTGTTGTCCCGGATGTGGTCCTCGAGCGGACGCACGAAGGAGCCGACTTCGATGTGCGCTTCGACCGTCCACGCCTTTCCATCCTTGTCGATGTACACAAGACTTAAGTGCGAAAACTGCGTGTCGAACTCGCCCAGCGAAGCGATGGCCGAAGACGTGTAGGCGTTGCCGCGCGTGAGGATGACGTCCCCGCTCTTCAAGTCCGTCTTGAGGTTAAACTTCTCGAAGCGCGGGTTGCGCTTGACGTGCGGGTTATCCTCGACCCACGCCACGGCCGGAAACTCGACCTTGTCGGGATTGATGCGCAGCTGGTGCTCTTGCACCAAATCCTCTGCGTAGCGCACGGCCCGGAAGGCCCCGCGGTAGGCGTTGGCGCACTCGCGGGTGAGGCGATCCGAGCGGTGAAAGGCGCGCAGCTGGTCGTGGATCTTGAGCTTAAAGTCCCAGATCTCTTTACCGAGGCTCTCCGCTTTCTGGGCACTGAGCTCCTGGAGATAGTCCGCAGGCTTCAGGGCCACGAAGGTTTTCTCGATCTTCTCAAGTTTCTCGACGCAGTTGGAGACGCGTAGGTTCTCCATCACGTCTCGCAGCATGGGACGGACGTCGGAGCTCGATTGCGCGAAGCTCGTCAGAGGTAGGGACAGGCCCAAAAGGGCCAAATACATGCGTTTCATGGGGTCTCTCCCAAGGCTTATGAATTATTCTGCAAATTCTCATCGGTCAGGGCCTGGGATTGCTTGATTTTTCCTCTCAAGATTGATGCAATCATAGGCACTTACCGTGCAAAAGGATTTCCATGAAACGCGAACTCACCCCCACCTCCGTGGGCCTAGGCCTTCTCATCGGCATCGCCATGACCGCCGCCACCGTGTACCTGGGCCTCTATGCCGGGATGACCGTTTCGGCTTCTATCCCGGCCGGAGTTCTCGCGATGGGTGTGTACCGCGGACTTTTACGCCGAAACGACGCCATCCTGGAATCCAACATCGTCCAGACCATGGCGAGCGCCGGAGAGTCGCTGGCAGCTGGCGTGATCTTCACCGTGCCCGCACTCTTGATCGTCGGAGCTTGGAACAAGTTCGAGTTCTGGCCCACCACGCTCATCGCTGCGTGCGGAGGCGTGCTCGGGATCATTTTCATGGTGCCGCTTCGCAAGGCGCTGATCGAAGACGACAAGAATCTCATTTATCCTGAAGGCGTGGCCTGCGCCCAGGTCTTAAAGGCCGGAGCCGCAGAAGGCGATAACCGCGGCTTCAAGGCCATTCTTCAGGGTCTCGGGATCTCGGCCCTGTTTAAGTTCGCAAGCTCCGCCCTCGGTCTTTTCAAGGGGACGGTCGAGAAGGCCGTCTTCGCCGGCAAGACACCGCTCTTCTTCGGTGGTGACATCTCTCCCGCGCTCCTCGCCGTGGGCTACATCGTGGGTCTTCCGGTGACACTCCTCGTTCTTGCTGGTGGTGTGGCGGCCTGGGGTATCGCCATTCCTCTGATGGGAATTCCTCAGGGCATGGAGAGCGCCAGTGCGCTGGACGTCGCGTGGACCTTGTGGTCGAAGGAGGTCCGCTTCATCGGCGTCGGTGCCATGGTGGTGGGAGGCCTGTGGTCACTCATTTCCGTCAGAAAAAGTTTCGCCGCCGGCATCCGTGCTCTCGGGGGCTCAAAAGAATCGCGCAAGGACCTCTCACCCAGTGTCTTGGGCGTGCTGCTGATCCTCAACGTGCTCGTGATGGCGTTCTTGTACCAGAGTCTCATCGGCTCCTGGGGAGCGACTGCTGTGACGACCATCGCCATGGTGCTGATGTCATTTCTCTTCGTGGCGGTCTCGAGCTACGTAGTGGGTCTCGTCGGCTCATCGAATAACCCCGTGTCCGGCATGACCATCTCTGCGCTCTTGGGAACCTCAGCACTTTTTCTCGTCTTCGGCTTCACCGGTGAATCCGCGATCCTTGCCACGCTCGGAGTCGCGGGTGTGGTGTGCTGCGCGGCCTGTGCGGCCGGTGACTGCTCTCAAGATCTGAAGACGGGCTCGCTGATCGGTGCGACTCCCCGCGCGCAGCAGATCGCCCAGATGATCGGTGTCGTGATCCCGGCCTTCATCATCGCCCCGACGCTGACGCTTCTCCACGAAGCCTACGGCATCGGTGACAAACTCAAGGCACCCCAGGCCACACTCTTCGCCTCGATCACTAAAGCTATTTTTGGTGACGGGACGCTCCCGATGGACAAACTCATTATGGGAGCAGTCCTCGGTGTGATCGTCATCGTCGTCGACCAAGTCTTCTTGAAGCACAAAAAATTCCGGCTCCACCTCATGCCCATCGCCGTCGGTATCTATTTGCCGGTGACGCTCGCGACACCGATGGTGCTCGGAGGCATCGTGCAGTGGCTGATCAAGCGGAAGGATCCGAACCGCGACGAAGGCCGTGACCCCGGCGTTCTCATGAGCTCAGGGCTCGTGGCCGGAGAATCGCTCATGGGCATCGGCATCGCGCTCCTTCTCACCCTGGGCGTGAGCCTCGAGATCCCCGGCGTGCCGGAGCTTGTGAAAGACGCTCTCTCGATCTCAGCAATCCTGGGCCTCGCGTGGTTCCTGAAGAAGAAAGCTGAAGCATGAGTCTTGCGCTGATTGCAATCATCTTCATGGTCTTCCTCACCGTGAGCTACGTGCTCTACGGCGGCTGGGTCGCGCGCCAGTTCGGTCTAGATAACCAGCGGGCCACTCCCGCACATACTCATGAAGACGGCGTGGACTTTGTCCCAACGAAGCCTTTCTACCTTTTTGCACAGCACTTCTCGGCGATCGCGGCGGCCGGTCCCATCGCAGGCCCCATCGTCGCCTGCCAACAGTTCGGCTGGCTCCCGTGCCTTCTGTGGATCTCGCTGGGCGTGGTCATGATCGGTGCCGTCCATGACTTCTCCACGCTCGCCCTCAGTGTGCGCCACGCCGGCACCTCGATCGCCGACGTGACCGGCAACCTCCTCGGGAAGACCGCTGGTCGCGCCATGATGGCGTTCATCTGGATCGCGCTCCTCTACATCATCGTCGCCTTCACCGATATCACCGCCGCGAGCTTCGTCTCGCGCCCGGAGGAGATGGCGGGCCTTGCCCTCGAGTTCCATCCCGGGGGAGCGGTCGCCTGGGCAAGCATCGGCTACATGGTGATTTCAGTGATCATGGGTTTTGTTGAACGCTTCCTCAAGCCCCCGCTGTGGGTGCTGACGGTAATTTTTGTTCCACTGACCTTTGCCACCTGCTGGGCCGGCACCTTCTACTCGACGTGGTTTCTCTTCGACGCTCTTACCTGGGGTTTGATGATCCTTGCCTACTGTGCCATCGCCTCCGTCATTCCGGTCTGGGCGCTTTTGCAACCGCGCGGCTACCTCGGCGGCTTCGTCCTCTACTCGGCCCTAGCGATCGGTGTGATTGGCCTCTTCTTCGGTGACTACACCATCCAACAGCCCGCCTTCACCGGTTTGAGTCCCACAAGCGGCGGGAGCCTCTTTCCGTTCTTGTTTGTCACCATCGCCTGTGGGGCGTGCTCCGGTTTCCATGGACTGGTGTGCTCTGGCACCACCTCAAAGCAGATCGACCGCGAGTGCGACATCCACAGCGTGGGCTACGGAGCGATGTTGGCGGAAGCCTTCGTGGCGCTGATCGCACTAGCGATCATTATGATGATGGCGCCAAGTGACGTGGCAGGCCTCAAACCGGGAACAATTTATGGCCGAGGTATCGGCGAGTTTCTCACGCTCATCATCGGCCGGGAGCACTTGCCCTTTGCCATCACTTTCGGTGCCATGGCGTTTTCGACCTTTGTGTTCGACACGCTCGACGTCTCCACGCGCCTAGGTCGCTACTTGATTCAAGAACTCACGGGAATGAAGGGCCGCCTGGGGGCCATTCTCGGCACAGGCCTCACACTCCTCATTCCAGGACTCATTCTCTTCACCATGCAAGAAGGCAGCTGGACCAAGTTTTGGACGCTCTTCGGTGCCTCGAACCAATTGCTCGCCGCCCTCTCGCTCCTTTCCATCACCCTATGGCTGCACGAGCAACGAAAGCGCATCGCCTTCACACTGATTCCGATGCTCTTTGTCTTAGCGATCACCTTCTGGGCGCTGATCGAGATGACCCTCACGCAGTGGAGCGCCTCCCGGGGCCTCGATGTCTCGCTTCTGAACAGCTTCGCGAGTCTCGCTCTTCTACTGCTCGCGGTGTATCTCGTGATCATGGCCATCGTGAAACTGAGACGAGTATGAAACCCTTCGTCGCCCTCCTCCAGCGCCATCCCACGCTCTTCGCTCTCATTTCATTTGCCGCGGGCTTCGGCCTGGGCCTCTGGCGTGAGCGACCGATTGATACGCCTCTCTCGCTGAGTCTTCAGGCGCTGACACTTGTCGTGATCTTTGGCCTCATCATCCTTGAACTGCGCGTGAAGTTCGGCGGCCTCGTGCTCTCCTCGCGGCTCCTAAAACTCTGGCGCTTCGAGGAGCTCTTCGTGCATTTCCTCCTCGGAGGTCTTCTGCGCGGGTACGCGATTTTCTTCCTGAAGAGCGCCAGCGGTGTAGGCCCCATTATTTTCCTTGGAGTGCTGCTCCTCATTCTTCTCTCGAACGAACTTCCCGCACTTCAAAACCGCGGACCTGCGGTGCGCTCGCTCTTGGCGACGCTCGCTCTGTGTTGCTACCTGACCTTCCTCGTACCGACGCTGGTTCATCGCTTAGGCGCTGAAGTCTTTCTGGTCTCACTCCTCTGCGCACTCGGGCTTTTAGTCGCCGGTCATTTTCTGGCAGGGACACAAGTTCCCAGTGTCACACGCCGCCGCTTTTACCTTTGGCCCGCACTTGGAACTCTCGTCACCTACCTTGTGCTGTATCAGTTCGCGCTCATCCCACCGGTTCCGCTCATGCTAAAAAAGTTCCTGGTGGGCCACGCTCTCACGAAGTCTCCCAAGGACTGGCTGCTGGACGTTGACACGGGAGACGCCTTCATCCAAGGCCCCCATGATAAAGCGGTCGTCGCCTTCAAACTCGTTGCACCCAAGTTCTTCGAAGAGGATCTGCAGCTGGTATGGCAAGTTCGCTCGGCACAGACGTGGCTTGAGACCGATCGCATCCCCGTGAAGATCTTCGGGGGCCGGCGCGAGGGTTTCCGTGGGTCGGCGGAAAAATCCCAGATCCGTCCGGGCCAGTGGCGTGTGATCCTTGAAACCAGCGACCAGCGGGAGATCTCCGTGCTCAATTTCACAATTATCGAAGGAAACCCCGCACTTACTTCTCCTCGAAGCCTCAGTATTTTCTAACTCCTAGATATCTCAAGAAGGGCCGTCTCCGATCACGACACTGCTCATTTTCTGAGCTTGCCCCTCACCACATTTAGCACACCTGGCCCCCCTAAAAGCGGCACACCCCTTGCTTTTAAGAAAGCACAACACAAGACGTGTTCCAAACGACAGGG
>JBKHVY010000107.1:0-8845 GCA_046569805.1 Bacteriovoracia bacterium
GACGCGCGGATTCGACAGTCGGCCGACGAGATCGGTTTCGTGCGCAAGACAAAGGCCCTCGCAGAGACGAAGATCGAGATTAAAGTCTTTGACGTTATTTCAAATAAAGAACTCCTGACCGACGTCTCCGAAGGAACGGTCCACGACGACAACTACCGCTTCCACCTCACCGAAGAAGAAGAGAACCTCGCGTACCGCCAGGACCTTCTGCGCTATTCGACCCGTGTCGCCGTAAGAAAATTCCTCCCGCGGCTTATTAGCCTCGGTTCAAAGCTCGAGTGGATTGGCCGCGTGGCAAAAATCATCGGCCAGAAAATCTACATCAACGCTGGCCGCGAGAGCGGGATCCACATCGGCGATATCCTCACGGTGATCACCGAAGGCCAGGACGTATTCGATCCTGAGACCGGTGCTCTGATCGGTGTCTCGAAGGGTGAGATCAAAGGAACTCTCGAGGTGCGCGACTACTTCGGCCCCGACGGCGCCATCACCATGCTCCACTCCGGCGGCTCAGTGACGGAAGGGGATTTCGTCCAGCTTCACTAGGCGTAGGGAATCGGGTCCGCGAGGCCTGCTTCAGCGAAGCCACGTAAGCGAAGAGCGCAGGAGTCACACACGCCGCACGCACGATCGCTGCGCGAGTAGCACGACCAGCTCAGCTCGAAGGGCGCCTTGAGTTCGAGGCCACGCTTCACGATGTCGCGTTTGTTCATCCGGATCACTGGCGTTTCGATTCGGATGTGTGAAGCCTTCGTCCCAAGTTCGACCAGGCGGTTGAAGGCCTCGTAGTACTCGGGCCTGCAGTCCGGATAGCCCGGAGAATCTTCCCAGTTGGCACCGATGTAGAGCTTCGTGGCTCCTACGACTTCCGCCCAGGAGACAGCGAGGGAGAGAATAATGGAGTTTCGGAAGGGGACGTAACTATCCGGGATAGCGTCAGAATCTCCCTTGTAATTCTTCACACTGATTGCATCATCAGTGAGGGAGCTTCCACCGATCTGCTGCAGGAAGCGCACGTCGATGGTCTTCCGTAGGCGCTGCGGGATCCCGTAGAAGTCAGCGATCTGCTGGAAACACGCTTGTTCTTTCGCCGAGGTTTTCTGACCATAGTCCATATGTAAGAAAGCCACGCTCGCATGCTTTTTTGTGGCTTCAGCAGCACAAACGAGTGAGTCCATTCCTCCACTGACTAAGACGATCGCGTCGACCATGCTCATACCTCGTTGCACGCCGCGTGGATGAAGCTCGTGAGGGCCTCGATCTTCGCCTTGGCGCGTGCCTTCTTCTCCGGGAGCGCGCCGTCGCGCTCGCCGACCATGATGTAGAACTTGATCTTCGGTTCTGTGCCCGAGGGCCTGAGGAACAACTGGTCACCGTTCGTGAATGTAAACCCGATGACGTTGCTGGCCGGAAGCCCTGAATCTGGTTTCTCGAAGTCGACGATCTTTTGAACCTTCAGGCCCGTGATCTCCGGGGCCTTAAGCTCGCGGAAGTGGTTCATGATGCGCTTAATTTTCTTGCTGCCCTCGATGCCCTCGTAGTCGAGCGAAACGAGGTGCTCCATGAAGAAGCCATACTCTTCAGCGATCTCGTCCATCGCGTCAAGGAGAGTCATGCCTTTGGTTTTGTAGTGAAGTGCGATCTCGCACATGAGGGCCATCGACGAGACACCATCCTTATCTCGAGAGGCGTTGTGGGGCATGTAACCGAACGACTCTTCCGATGCGAAGACGAAATTGTACTTCGAGTTTTCCTCTTCCAGGCGGCGAATCAGGTCGGCCATCCATTTGAAGCCCGTGAGCGTCGCCATGATGGTGCCGCCGAACTTGTGAACGATGGCATCTTGCACGGGTGAGGTCACGATACTTTTCACGACAAGGGGATTCACCGGAAGAAGACCGCGCGCCTTACGAGTCTTGAAGACGTAATGCAGAAAGAGTGCTCCGAGCTGGTTGCCGTTGATGTAGAACGGAGTGCCCTTGTGGTTGGCGACGACACCCAGGCGATCGCCGTCGGGGTCACTGCCGAAGACGATGTCCGCGTTCGTCGCAAGCATCTCATCCACGGCCATCTTGAGCGCCGCCGGTTCTTCCGGGTTCGGGTACTTCACCGTCGGGAAGTTCCCGTCCGGCTTCGCCTGAGCGGCGATCGTTGTGAGAGTTGTGAAGCCCAGTCGCTTGACGATGGTCTCGCACGGAACGAGGGCCGTTCCGTGGAGGGGAGTGAAGACGACCTTCAGTTCCTTCCCGCGCGTCTGGCACAGTTCGTGGTCGAGCGTCACAGTCTTTTCGATCATCGCGTAGAAGGCTTCGTCTACCTCGGGACCTGTGTCGGTGACGAGGTTCTGCTTGCGAGCAACTTCGAGGTCGAGGAATTTCAGGGCTGACCAGTCGGTGAGGGCGTTGTAGTTTTGGATGATCTCCTGGTCCATCGGCGGGACCACCTGGCCACCGTCACTCCAGAAAACTTTGTAGCCGTTATACTTTGGTGGGTTGTGACTTGCAGTCACCATCACGCCACCCTGCGCTTTATAGTAGCGGATCGCAAACGAGAGCATGGGCGTCGGTGTGAGTTGCGGGAAGATCTTGCCCTTAATGCCAAATGCGGCCATGACCTTGAGGGTTTCCTCAGCAAACTCGCGCGAGCCATTACGACAGTCGTAGGAGACGACGACGCTCGAGCCCTGAGGGTAGTGTTTTTGGAGGGTCATCGCGAAGGCCTGGGCCGCACGACGAATGGTGTAGCGGTTTACGCGGTTCTCGCCCATGCCCAGAATTCCTCGGAGGCCTCCCGTGCCGAACTCGAGGCCTTTGTGAAAGCGCTCTGTGAGTTCAGCTTCTGAGCCAGGTAAATTCTGAATCAGTGTAGTGATTTCTTCGCGATCGTTAGGAGCAATCGCGGGATGCTGGGCCCATGCCTGGGCGCGGGCGAGGATGTCGGCGGACATAGATATTTCCTTGACGCGTGGTTTCTTAAGTAGGGACTACTTGTCGAGAACAGCGTTCGTCCCTATAGTGGGGTTTTACAATAACATGGCAGGAGAGACCATGGCGAACCCCAAGAAAAAGCACGAAAAAAATATTCCCGGAGCCTTTTACTGCACTGATCCCGATGACGACGGGGGCGAGGGCTGTATCGCATGCAACGTTTGCTACTCCGGAGCGCCCGAGTTCTTCGCGGAAGACGATAACGGAAACGCTTACGTGAAAAAGCAGCCCGTGACGGCGAAAGAGATTGAACTGTGCCAAGAACAGATCGACGCCTGCCCGGTGAACTCCATCGGCCGGGACGGCTAAGCGGCTTAGTATTTTTTAACGCTAGAAATCTTCCTCATTTTTCGCGCCTTAAGTTAGACTAAACTTAGTCTAACTTAAGGAGTCCTAATGAACCCAAGTCTCATCGAGCTGGGCGCGACGGTCATCTTCGCCCTCGCGATCCTGCACACTTTCATGGTTTCGAAGTTCGCCGAAATGGCCCACCACTATCCGGAAGGATCGATGGGGGAGAACCTCTTCCACTTCCTGGCCGAAGTCGAAGCTGTCTTCGGCATGTGGGCCGCGGTCTTTATTGTCTACATGGCGATCGTCGGCGGCATCGGCGCACCGATTCCCTACCTCGAGAGCCTCAACTACACCGAACCGGCCTTTGTTTTTGTCATCATGGCGATGGCGGGTACACGCCCTGTCATTAAGCTCGCAGAAAAGGTCATCGTGATGCTTTCGAGCCTGCTTCCGATGCCGAAGAAAATGGCGTTCTTCCTCACGGCCTGTGTGGCGGGCCCCCTGCTCGGTTCGTTCATCACGGAACCGGCGGCCATGACGGTCACCGCACTCATTCTGCAGAAGAACTTCTTCTCGCGCGAGATGAGCACGAAGTTCAAGTACGCCACGATCGGCTTGTTGTTCGTGAACATCTCCATCGGCGGAACGCTCTCACACTTCGCCGCACCTCCGGTCCTCATGGTCGCCGGCAAGTGGGGCTGGGGCATGGGTCACATGTTCACCCAGTTCGGCTACAAGGCTGCCATCGCTTGTATCATCAGTGCCCTCACGATCACGTTCATGTTTAAGAAAGAGCTCGCCGGAAGCTTCGAACTTCGCGCCGAGAGCACGGACAAGATGCACCCTCCAGTTTGGGTCACTATCGTCCACCTCTTGTTCCTCGCCATGGTGGTTCTGACCGCGCACCACATGGTGTTTTTCATGGGCCTCTTCCTCTTCTTCTTGGGTTTCACAACCGTGACCCAAGAGTTCCAGGACGATCGCATTAAGATCAAAGAATCTCTCATGGTGGGCTTCTTCCTCGGCGGTCTCATTGTCCTTGGTTCACTCCAGAAGTGGTGGCTCCAGCCCTTGATCTCTATGCTCGGTGACCAGGCCCTCTTCTTCGGTGCCACGGGCCTCACGGCGATCACCGACAATGCTGCACTCACGTACCTCGGCTCTCTCGTGGAGCTCACCGACAGTGCGAAGTACTTCCTCGTCGCCGGTGCGGTGACGGGTGGTGGTTTGACGGTTATCGCAAACGCTCCGAACCCGGCCGGTTACGGTATCTTGAAGGAGAACTTCGAGGGTGGAAACATCTCGCCCCTCGGTCTCTTGAAAGGAGCGCTCTTCCCGACGGCTGTAGCGATCCTGTGTTTCGAGATCCTTCCGAGCTTGTAGAAAACTCAAAGGGCCTCTTCGGAGGCCCTTTTTTTTAGAACTCTATTTTCGGCACAAAGTGCAGCCATCCATCTGGTGCCTCGGTCCTTCCGCCCTGAACATTCTGTAGCTCATCCTTTAGCTCTAAGGATTTCTTTCCGTCACCGTCGCGCAGGTGGTAGGTGCTTCCGTCTTTGAACTTGAGGCTCGAGATGGGGACTAAGACTGAAGCCGTTCCGCAAACAAATGCCTCCGAGCATTCTCCGGACTTGATCTTTGCGATGAGATCATCGATGTGAATGCGCTCTTCCGTCACCGCCCACTTGCGGCGGATGGCCAGATCCATGAGAGAGCGACGTGTGACGCCGTTGAGGATACTGTCTGAGAGGGGAGGCGTGACGAAGACATCGTTGATGACGGCGAAGAAGTTCATGCCGCTCATCTCCTCGACAAAGGCGTGGTCTTTCGAGTCGAGCCACATCGTCTGGTCGCAGCCTTCGCTCAGTGTGCGGGCGTAGGAGTGCAAGCTCGCGGCGTAGTTGCCGCCGGTCTTCGCGGCCCCCACCCCACCGGTCGCCGCGCGCACTTCGTCGCGCTCGACGTAGACCTTCACCGAGGGGTTGGTAAAGTAGTTGCCCGACGGGGAGGCGACGATGATGAACATGAACTCCTTCGCCGGCTTAATGCCCAGGCCCGCCTCGGAGGCGATCATGAAGGGGCGCAGGTACAGCGACTCACCGATGCGGCGTGGGACGATCTGGTGCGAGTAAGCGGTCAGCACAGAGCAGGCTTCGACGAAAAGGTCTTCTGGAAACTCGGGCATCGCCATTCTGCGGGCCGAGAAATTGAAGCGAGCGGCGTTCATCTCGGGGCGAAAAAGACTGATGGCTCCGTCAGGGTGACGGTAGGCCTTGAGGCCCTCGAAAATTTCTTGTGCGTAATGGAGGACCTTGGCACATGGATCCAGCAGGAGGGGAGCGTAAGGCACGAGAGAGACTTTTCCCCAGACGCCATCTTTGTAGTGGCACGTGATCATGACCGGAGAGAGGTACTTCCCGAATCCTAGGTTGACGTCGTTGATCGTAAACTTTTTCACGATTTCAACCGCTTCCGGGTTGATTTCAATTCTTTTCATGGCAAACCTCATTCTATAATCAGGTTGTATCTTACCCCTTCGGGAGCGCATCTGGCATGAAAAACCTTAAAAACCTAACGCTTTCGTCAGGGATTACTCTCGGCATTATGGCACTTGCCATGATGGGGCTATCAGTCGCGACCCCAGGGTCAAACGTCTTTCGCATCATGCAGCTTCTCGGTGGTGACATCGCTGGCGGTGGGTATATCCAGGGCCTCACGTACCTCGCATTTTTCATCGCTCTCTTTGAGACACGCAGTAAGATTCGGCGAGTTCACCTCGAGCGCCGCGCCTTTAGCATGAATGTGATTCCCACGAACGAGAAGAACGTTTTCTTGCCGAGTGATATCAACAATCTTAAGTTCAAGCTCGTCGAGCTCGCGAAGAAGGATCACTTCATTCTGATCGATCTCCTCAAGAAGACCTGTACGAAGTTCCGTAGCGCCGATAACTTGGGCGAACTGATCGACATCGTTTCGATGCAAGTCGAAATCTACCAAGACAAGGCGGAGTCCGATCAGTCGGTGATCCGCTACCTGGTTTGGGTCATTCCCTCGCTCGGGTTCATCGGAACGGTTATCGGTATCTCTATGGCATTAGCGATTGCGAGCTCCGGCGACATGGATGCGATCACCACAGCCCTGGCGGTCGCCTTCGATACGACTCTCGTGGCGCTGATCCTTTCAGTCATCATCATGTGGTACTTGCATGAGCTTCAGGAGAAGTACGATAAGCTCCATTCGGACTTGAAAGAATTCGTCATCGAAAACTTTATTAACAAGATCGAGCTCAACTAGATGGCCCGTCGTCGCGAGATCAATGCGTTCAGCCTCTCGTTTTTGGATATCATCACAGGTGCGCTTGGAGCAGTGATCATTCTCTACGTCGCTGTTCCCAAAGGAAAGTCCACAGCGAAGCCTCTCGAAGTTATCGAGGCGAGCGTGCGTGCGAAAGACGCCCAGCTGCAGAAGCTCCAGGCCGAGGTCGAGGAACTGCGCACGGTGAGATCGAGCGCCGAGGCAGCGATCAAGGAGAACGAAGCTCTCAAGGCAGAGCTGGCGCAGCTGACTCCACTGGTCGCGCCGCCGCCGGCGGAAGAGACCTCCGGTGTGGATGTCGGGTTTAAGTTTAAAGGGCGAAACATCGTCTTCATCGTTGATACTTCGCGCTCCATGCTCGACGAGGACCGGATGGGCCAGGTGAAGGCGGGCCTAAAGATGTTACTCACTTCGATGCCCGCGCAGTACAACATCGAGATCGTCCAGTTTCCGAACGGCTCCCGTTCTCCCTACCGTGCGCTGTTTGGAGAACTCAAAGGCCTCGGACCGTCAACCAAGCACGATGCCTTTGACTTCATCTACGGCCTGAAGCCAGACGGCGCGACCCCGACGCGGGATGCGCTCAATTACATCTTCAAGCAGTACATGAACATGACGGACATCGTGCTCCTAACCGATGGCGAACCAAGCCTTCACCAATCGCCCGTCAAAGATGACATCTTCGACCTCCTCAATCACATCCAGGGCCTGAATAAGATTCTTAAGGTCCAAATCAATACGATCGGGGTGGGGCAGGAAGTGCTTCACGATAAGACCGGTAAACCCTACCAATTTCTTCGGCTGCTAGCTGAGCAAAACGGTGGGTTTTTCGTAGGCTTCTAGCTCGACGCCTGACCTTTATTGCCCGCAATTGTGCAATCTTCTCCAACCAGAGATGCTTATGCTATCGCTAGGAGGCGAACATGCGTTTTACGTTGTCCGTACTTTTTTTGCTCACAAGCTGTGGTCACCACCAGCTAAAAACCTGGAACCCACAGAAAAACGCCGTCACCCAGAGTGTCCATCGGCAGGTCCTCGATGAGCTCGATCAGCAGCAGCGGACTCCCGCGGCGCTCGTCACGGACATCGGTGCGAACCTCGCGGATCTCTCGCGGGTGAAGCCGGGGAAATTCTCGGTCTACGTATTCCCGAAGGTCACGTCGTTGCATCACAAAACATTAGGGGCGGTGGAGACCTACCTCGGGCGTCCTCGGGCGTTTGAGTTCTCGGTGGTAGCCGAGAACCCGTGCCAGCAGTTTCTTCAGCGAGGGCTCTTCGCAGGCCTCAAACCACAGGATGTATTTCCGGTCGCACTCGGCGAGAACCGAAGCCGCCGCTGTGCCATCATCGAGGTAACGGATCTGCAGCTCAAGCAGAAATCCCGTGGTCTGCTCAAACCGGGTGATACCCTCATGCAGCGACTCTTCGTGGATGACGCCTACAACGTCTATGCAATCGACGCTGTGTTGTACGACACACCTCGGGCCAACCGGACCGTGCGTATGCTGAACGATGAGAAGCTCGCTTCTCATTCTGGTCTTTCGCTTTTTCCTATCGACCTTCCGTCACGGCGAGCGAAGGTGACTTCCGGTGAGCCGCTCTCCGCTTTTAAGCCGCTCTATGATGATGTTGCGGTTCACCAGATCCGCACGCGCCACGAGCGCTCCTTTGCGTCCACAGAGTGTCAGGGAGCGGTTTCGAGTGAGCGAGATCCTCTCGGATCCCTGGTGAAGGTCGGTTGGTGCCGAGGTATGCCTTGGCCCGCTTACAGTGAGAATGCTCGCTTTCTCTCCGTGACCCAGCCGCTTACGCTCGGAGGCCGGCCATGAAGTTTCTTATACTTAGTTTCCTTATTTCGGCACCGGTACTCGCACAAGACACGGGTGGATTCAGCATTGCTCGCAACGGTTTCAAGGATCTCTTCAACCAGTTCCGAGTTGCGCAACCTAAGAACGTCCCCTGGGCGGGTAACTTCTTCCCGTACTCGAGCGACGGGACGGCGATTCGCCTTGATGCGCGAGGGAATACTTCTGCGCGTGGCCGCTCTCCAATGGAAGTTTACGGAACGCTATCTCGTACCGGATCAGCTGCTCACGACTGGGAAATGGAGTTCCATAGCTGCGATAAGCTCACTGGTAGTTTAAAGAGATCCTGCGAGTCCTGGTGGGGACACTGCAACGGTTGGGCCGCGGCGGCGATAAAAGAAACTGAGCCGCGAAAGGCCCTGCGTCTCGGGAGCGAGACTCTGT
>JBKHVY010000108.1:0-8781 GCA_046569805.1 Bacteriovoracia bacterium
GGACAAGATCCAGGCCGGGAACTTTGGCGAGTGCGAGGACTGCGGCGCCGATATTGGTCTCTCACGCTTGAGCGCCCGTCCCACGGCCACACTCTGCATCCACTGCAAAGAAGACGAGGAGCGCGGCGAGCGCCAGCTCATCCACGGAAACCGCCACTCGGTTAAGTTCGCGGGCGCAAACGTCCTCGCCATCAGCGGCGGCGGCCGCCTCGGCAACCGCGAAGATCGCACCGGAAACCTCAGCGTCCGTATGGGCGAGCCGGAGCTCGATCCGACGGCAGGGTAGTTATAGTAACCGACGGGTCTTCTCGGTTTACCGCTTCGGCGATTAGACCGAGAAGGCTTTATGCCTCGACTCATACTCATCCTCGGACTCCTCCTCGGCTCCAGCGCCCTCTCCGCACAGAGCTGGGAGACGCTTCAGTCGGATCCTCGACTTAAGCTCTATCGGCTTAAGAATAACTCTGAGGTTTACGTTTCCATTACCCGCCGCGCGGACGAGCGGATTCCGCAGTTCACGAAAGACTCCTCGAAGTCCACCCTCGCACTGCTGCTGAAGCAGCGGGCCCAGGCGATGGAGCTCGTCGGCGTGCGCGACTGGACGGCGACGTCCTCGGCCTGGAGCGCGGACGCAAAACGCCTGGAGATCCGGGGCCACTACACCGACCACAAGGCCCGCGCCGTTGAATTCGTGGAGTATCACGCATACGAAGGGGAGACCTCCGTGCAGACGCTCGCGGTCGCGCCGAAGTCTCAGCTCTCAGCCTACGCCCACGACATCGCAGAGCTCTTGAAACATAACGAAGGAAATAGGCGATGAGGCACATCTTTTCCTTTCTCCTCATCGTTAGCTCCATTGCCTCGAGCTGGGCGATGCCCTTCGCGGACATCGACTTCGGTGAGCACTTCACCACGGCGAGCTCCTACCAACAGCTGTGCGGAGAATCCGCATTGGCGAGCGGAGCGCTTTCGCGCGGTCGCTACGCGGAGATCTGCGGCCTCATGCTCGCCACGCAGTCCTGCCATACTGTCCCGGCGTCTCAGCGCATCCGCTGCGACCACCCCGAGGACAACGCCATCGACGTCACCTCCTGGGGCTTCCTCAAGAACTGTGGCCTGGGTCTTGTCGAGTCGGTGGTGGACTTCATCAAGTTTATTAAAGATACCGTCGTCTGGACGCTCGAGAACCTCGATAAACAAAAGCGCGACGCGCGCTTAGAATCCGCGGGCGTCTTCTACCACTCGCTCCAGAACTACATCGCCATCGAGTACCACAAGGCCCTCGCCGACGCGAAGGACGACGCGCTCCCGAAGCTCGCAGCAGCGAAGGCGGTGACCGGCCGAGTCCTGTCTCTCGCGATGGAGAAGATCACCGGCGCCATCGAAGCGAGCTACGTGAACCTCGGCTGCTACCGACCTTCCGTGCGCACCGAGAAGGTGTGCCAGGCCTTCGGAAGCCTCGTCGTGCCTCCGGCCGCGGCCGTGACGCTGATGATGAAGGGACCTAGTCTCGTGCGCCGAGGCCTCCAGCGCACGCCGCTCAAGAATATGCCTGGCGTCGCGCGCCCGGGTGAAGCCACGCTGCCCGCACTCCTCACCGGAAGTCGCCTTGCTTCTGCGCGCTTCTTGGCGCTTGGAGAGAAGCTTCGCAGCGGGAAGATCGACCCCAAGCGCACGCACGTCCCGGAGTTCGCGCAGCAAGTCTCGGCCCACGGGGACTACTACCGAGCGGCAATCCTCGCGCAGAACGAAGGCGCTGAGCGCCTGAAGCTCCTTGAGGCGCTCATGGCTGAAGGGGCGAAGCGCCAGGCAGAGGGGTCGGTTACCTACGAATGGTGGATCTCCTACAATCATCGCTTGAGTCTTCTTGCCACACCCGCCTCCAAGCGCACGGCCCTCGCCGGCGGCGCGGATGATCCCTTCGACGTCGAGCTCCTGAAGAGTCCGAACCCGTTTGATCCGGCGGAGTACGAGCGCGTGCGCAGCCGTGTGCTGCAGAAGATGAAGGACGACGACTTCGACTACTTCAACGCCGCCACGGCCGCGGAGAAGTTCCCGAAGCTCGTGCTGCTGCCGACGGTGGAGAACAACGGAGAACTTTCCTTGGGATTCTTAAACGACGTCCAGGGCCACGGCGTCTATCCCGTGGGCATGGCGTCGCAACGAGGCGTCGTCGATGGTCGGGAGATGTACCCGGACCAGTTCTTCCGCCACGACCTCGTGCACGCCTCGAACGACGACTTCGTTCGCCGTCGCCTTGACCGCTCGCGCGCGGAGATGGTGTCGTTCGCGCAAAGCTACAAGGCCTACCGGGACACGGTACCGCTGTCGAACGATCGGCGCGCGGCCTTCGAGTTCGGGTACTTCTATTCCACGCACGAGGTTGGCTTCGTAGCCGATAACATCCTCCGTGGAGAGAGTGCGAATCTCTTGAAGCGGAAGGATCTGGTGGAGAGTATCACCGACCCCACGTGGTTCCAGAACGAGGCGGTGATTCCTGCGTGGGCGCGGAAAGACCGTGCGGGAGCAGAACGCTTCGTTAGACTGATGGACGAGGAACTTGCGAAATTTGGAAAACAACTCGTGAAGAAATAAAAAAGGCCCCTTTCGGGGCCTTTTCTTTTTAGTGAAGTGCGAGGCCAGAGAGCTCTTGGATCAGCGCCTGCGAGCGCGCGACGAAGGCTTCCTTGTTCTCGGCGGTGAGGCCCTCGCTCGAGAGGGTCGCGAGGTCCTGGACGTGGGTCACCATCTTCTTGGCGAGGTCCTTGTGCTTTCCTTCGGAGAGCTTCCAGGCGTTCTGCACCAGTGGGTGCGTGGGGTTCACGACGAGCGTCTTCTTGAGCGGCATCGCGAAGCTCTGGCCCATGGACTTCGTCATCTGCTGGAACCGGCGCATCGACTCGTCGACCTTAAAGTACGCGGGTGTGGTGCCGTTCTTGAGGCCCTTCACTTCCACGTCGAGCGTCTCGGGTTTTGCGTCGAGGGCCTCCTTGAAGAAGTCGCCGATCTTCAGATCATCGGCACCCACCGGAGCGGTCTCGAGGATGTTCTCGATCTCGGACTCGATGGTGGCGAACTTGTACTTCGCCTCACCCTGGGCGTGCATCTCCGCGTGCTGCGTGAAGTGCGGGTCGATCATCTGGTCGAGGCCAATGGCGTGGATGCCTTCGGTGAGGAGCTGCTTTCTCAGCGACTCGTCGCCGGTCTGGAGGTCGTGGGTGAGGATCTTGTCTTTCATCTTTTCGGCGTACTTCTCCGGGATCGCCTTGGAGTACTCGTCGAGGGT
The DNA here is from genome assembly GCA_046569805.1 of Bacteriovoracia bacterium. Taxonomy (GTDB): domain Bacteria; phylum Bdellovibrionota; class Bacteriovoracia; order Bacteriovoracales; family Bacteriovoracaceae; genus UBA6144. The sequence continues at coordinate 3,287 of JBKHVY010000108.1, forward strand.
CACGAGCTTCTGCTCGGAGTTCTTGAAGAGGACAAAGGGGCGGGCGAGCTCGTCGAACTTCGGGTCGGAGACGCAGCCGTACTTCACGAAGAGGCCAATGTCTTCCCACACCTTCTCGAAGCGCTCGCGGTCGTTGTTCGCGAGCTTCTTGATGCCCTCGGCGACTTTCTTCACCACGTAGTTGGCGATCTTCTTCACGTTCGGGTCGCCCTGGAGCGCGGAGCGCGAGACGTTGAGCGGAATGTCGGTCGAGTCCATGGCACCCTTCAGGAGGGTGAGGAAGTCGGGGAGGACGTTCTTCACGGAGTCAGACACGAAGACTTGCTTGCAGTAGAGCTTGATGCCCTGTTCCTGCATGGGCTTCTGGAGGTTGATCTTCGGGAAGTAGAGGATCCCTTGGAGGGTGAACGGGTGGTCGACGTTGAGGTGCAGCCAGAAGAGAGGCTCCGGGTCCATGGGGAAGAGCTTGCGGTAGAACTCCTTGTACTGCTCGTCGGTGATGTCTTTCGGGTCTTTCTTCCACAGCGGGAGCTTCTCGTTGAAGACCTCGGCCTTCGCGTCTTTTTCTTCGGCGTCGATGAGCGACACGTCCCAGGGCATGAAGTCGCAGTAGCGGCGCAGCGTCTCGGAGACTTTCCACTTGTTGAGGAAGTCCTTGGAGTCCTCGCTGATCTTGAGTGTGATCGTCGTGCCGGGCTCGGTGCGCGTGCCGGCGTCAAATGTGTAGTCGACGTCGCCCTGGCAGGTCCACTTGGTGGCGACCGCACCGGGCTTATAGGAGAGCGAGTCGACGGTCACGAGGTCCGCGACCATGAAGGCGGAGTAGAAGCCGAGGCCGAACTTTCCGATGACGTCGGCGGTCTGGCCCTGGGCCTTCATCTTTTCCACGAACTCGGCGGCGCCGGAGAAGGCGAGCTGGGCGAGGTACTTTTCGACTTCGTCTTCCGTGAGCCCGAGGCCATTGTCCTGGATGGTCACGGTGCCGGCGGTCTTGTTGACGATGACCTCGACCTTGCCTTCGGGGGCCTCGAGGTTCTCGGTCCGGGCGAGGGCGTGGCGCTTAGTGATCGCGTCGCAGGCGTTCGAAACGAGCTCGCGCAGGAAAATATCGTGCTCCGAGTAAAGCCATTTTTTGATGATGGGGAAGATGTCTTGGGTTTTTACTGAAATGCTACCGGTGCGGGCCATGGAGTCCTCCAAAACAATGTGGTAAATATGTGGGAAACAATATGGACACGACTCCCCGGGAGTCAAGGGTAGCTATGGCGATAAACGACGTTCGACCGCTGACAATTTTGACCACCGGCGGAACCATCGAAAAGATCTATGATGAGAGCGAAGGCACGCTGCAGAATCGCGACACGATCATTAAGAATAAGATCCTCCAGAAGCTGCGCTTGCCCTACACGGACATCCGCGTGAAGTCCCTCATGGCGAAGGATTCGTTGTACATGGATGAGACGGACCGTGCGCTCATAAGTGCTGCGATCCAGGAGCACGAGAAGCTCGGCTTTCCCATCGTCGTGCTCCACGGAACCGACACCATGGACGTGACCTCGAGCTACTGCTTCGATCACTACCCAGAACCCAAGGTTGCGGTGGAGTTCACAGGGGCGATGAAGCCCATGGGATTCGACGATTCGGACGCGACTCAGAACGTCGTGGAGGCGATGTTCGCTGCCCAGGTCGTGGCGCCGGGGTACTGGGTTACTTTCCACGGGCGCCTCTACGCCGTTCCGGGATTCCGCAAGAATCGGGCGAAAGGGACCTTCGAAGCTATTGAGTGAGTGAAAAACTGGGCGTTTTTCTCGGGCATCTTTTCGTGCTTTTGGTAACTTAGCGCTCTCAAAGCGGCAAAATTTCTCCCCCCCTTATAATGGGTCAGTGAGCTAAAAGTCTTATGGATTCAAGACGATAAGTTTCATTGAGGAGACTCATTTTGAGACGTAGCCAACAGCACCTTACCAATCTCAGCTCGGTTCTCGCCATGACCATGGTGCTCTCTGGCTGTATGCCTGAGTCGATGCCTAATCGTCGCTTGCCCGGTTCGGCCATCGCACCCGGAACAACCGCGGGAAGCTCTGGTGGAATTGGTGCGGGAAGCTCTTCTGGCTCAAGCGGTGTGGCACCGCGAGTAGAAATCAGAAATCTCGTGGAACCGAAGATCACCACGGGTGATTATCCCAGTTACTTCACGGGCACGGGCCTCTCCGGTGCGGGCACCTACGTACGAAAACTCACACTTCCAAAAAACTACCAGGGCCTTCTGTACCTTGGTGGCATTAACATCAATTCTCTTGCAGGCCGCTTTGTAAAAGTGCGCTTCACTTTTGGTGTCTCGCGCGAACAGGTCACCGTGCCTGCGACCGTGGCCCGCGCGCCGGGCATCACTCCGAACACTGAAATCGACGTCCTGGTGATGGATCTCAAGAATCGTCCTTTCGATTCACAGCGCCTGATCTACGACCTCTACGACTACCGCGACTACACGCCGACGACTCCGGGAGATCCGGCCACGATCGCGGCGCCGGTGGAAACGAACCGCGATGCGAACCTGTACTGTCGCGCTCTGCGCTTGCAGGATGATCCAAGCTTCAACGGTCAAGGTGCCTGTGACGGAAAGTACGCCGACGGGTCGGCCTTCCCCGACGAGCGCTGTCTTTATACTTACGCCAAAAACGTCGACCGTGCCCTCTCGCTCACCACAACCTCGCCCTCGTTCCCGACGCTGGCGCAAGTGGATCTGACGACTGAGCGTCGCGGTTACTATCACCAGACTGTGACGACGCTGTTGAACCGCTGTCTGCCGGACAAAGAGATCGACTTTAGTAACCCGACCGTCATCGCGAGCGGCGTCTCAAACCCCACCTCGGGCACCGGTGTGGCGGATCTGTCGTTCACGACGTTTAACCAGCAGCAGACCATCGTGCAGAATGGTACCCCCGTACAGACGGTCGTCTACCAGGGCCCCTTCAAGGCGATCAACGCTGACAACTGGGAGATCACTGGTGAAGCGGTGTTTGGTCAGTGGGGCCTCTACGAATCCGCTTCTCCGCTCGTGCTCCTTGATTCGGTCTTGCCCCCGGGCTCGAGCTTCTCTACGAAGCTCGATGCGGCCCACTTAAGTCTTTCGAAAATGTTCCCGCGCTTCACCTACCTCGACCTCCAGACGGGGATCAGCTACCTCAAGACCGAGCAAGCGGATCTCAGTAACAAGTCGGTGGCGCTCCAGCCAGCCGGCGGTGCCACGGAGCTCGTCGACGGGTGTAACGCGCGCGTGCAGAGTGTGGACTATCAGGGTGAGCACATCGGTTCGTGTAACGCTTCCGGGAAAATCGAAATTCTCGCCACCAACGACGAGGGCGTCGACATCGTGATGGCGGAGACCAGCGAAGTTATCGTACAGCTTGTGCGCCCGACGCAGATCTCCGGCGAGAACGAAGAGTACCTCTACAGCAACTTCAAATCGTGCTCGAACTCGAACCAGTGCGGAAGCGGCGAGTGTTGCTTCAACCAGCGCTGCTGGAGCACGGAGCTCGTCACTCAGTGCGTGGAGTCCGCGCAGACGGTCGGCAATTCACCGATCGGTGCGGCGTGTGCGTCTGATTTTGAGTGCTCGAGTTTATGCTGTAATCGCTCCACCGGTCGCTGTGGCGTTCACGACAACCGCCTCTCGCCGCCGGTACTGTGTAACAAGCCCTATGGCCAGTTCTGTATCGCAAAAGACTGGTGCCAGAAGTCGACGGTTACGAACTGCTACATCGTGAAGACCGGCACTGACCCTGAAGGAAATGTGACCTGCGCAAAACGCTGCTATAACACTCAGGAATTCGGCGATTGTCGCTCAGGCATCTGTCAGCCACCACCGCCGGGCCTAAATCCGAACTTCGATCCGAACGCACCGAACGCCTGCGAAGACGCGATCGACCCACCTCAACTCTAGCCTTTATTCCGTCTTCCGAGGCATAATAGCCTCGGAGGAATTTTCTATGCTTCCCGAACTCAGTGACTGCGTCCTTGACCACATCGCCATCGCCGTAACTTCTCTCGACCGGACTAAGGTCTGGGAGGACCTGGGCCTTAAGTTCGAAGCCACGCGTGAAGTCGTTGCCGACCAAGGCGTGACTACCGCCTTTGCTCCCATCGATCAGCACGCCCACGTTGAGCTCCTTGAGCCCACAGGCCCAGACACGCCCATCGGAAAATTCATCGCCAAGAACGGCGAAGGCCTGCATCACTTGTGTTTCAAAGTGAAAGACGTCGCGGCCAAGCAAGCTGAGATGGAGGCCAAGGGGTACCGCTTCATCTATCCTGCTGCACGCATCGGTGCTGGCGGTTGTCTCGTGAACTTCATTCACCCGAAGTCCACCGGTGGCGTACTCGTTGAGATTTCTACGGGGAGAGCGCATGACTAATTTTCAGGCACCGCCTTTAAGCCAGACCAACAAGATTCTTATTGGGACGCTGGTGGCACTCTTTCTGGTGCATTCGATCGGCCAGGCACTCGGTATGTTCTCATTGGTGCAGTGGCTGGGATTGGTCCCGGGGTCGACCTTTCCATTGCGACTTCACACGCTTGTTACCTACCCGTGGGTCGAGACAAGTCTCATGTCGGTGCTTTTCAATGGTCTCGCCATCTGGTTCCTCGGCGCCGAGCTCGAGCAGCAGTGGGGCAAGCGCGTGTACCTGAAGTTCCTCTTCACCTGTGTCTTCCTCGCCGCCATTCTTTATCTCTTGCTCACGGCCCTCATCCTGCGCGGCACGTGGCTCGGCGGGGGAGTGCTGGTGGGAAGCGCGGGCTTCACTTTCGCGCTGACCACCGCCTACGCGGTCCTGTACCCGGAGCGCCAGTTCCTGATGATGTTCATGTTTCCGATTAAGGCCAAATGGTTCTGTCTCATTCTTGCCGGTATTGAGCTCTACCTCGGGCTCTTCTCCGGGAACCCCGCCTCCTGGGGTCATCTTTTGTCGATGGGCGTGGCGTTTTTGATCATTCGCTACCAGACGCTGGGTCCCGTGCGCTGGTGGCTCAAGGAGACCTCCGCAGGTGTCGGATCTCGAAAAAAAGATAGCGGTCACCTGCGTTTAGTGAAGCCTGAGGACGATAAACCCAAGTATTGGCACTAGGCGTTAGTGTAGACACAGCGTTCGGGCTTTGTTAATTTAGCCACCTTAACGAGAGGTACCCCATGAAACTACGCGCTGCCCTTGAAGAAAAATTGCTCGACGTCCGCCTTCGTGACCGTCTCCTTGCGGAAGGCAAAATCACAAAAGAGGACATCCAGAAGGCCCTCAAGAACCTACCTGACGACGCTGACAAAGCGGTTGCCCTCGAGTCCGACAGTCCTGCTACTCGCCAATAATGCAATCTAGCGAGTCCTGTGCGTTGTGCAGGACTCGCTCGTGATATCTCAATTTAAAAAAACATGATGTGGTTTAAATTCGGTCAGCTCGTGTGGCAAGTCTTCAAGGGCCGTGCCTTGAACCAGCAGAAA
>JBKHVY010000109.1:0-8735 GCA_046569805.1 Bacteriovoracia bacterium
AGGCGTTTTCGAAACTACAGTACGATGCAATTTCGTTGAGTGCACAAGATTTAACGGCCGGCCCGAAGCTCGCAGGTACGGTGGCGACGGGACTTTGGCTTAAGGATGCACTGGCACAGACAGAGACGCCGGTCGTTTTAAGTAACCTCATCGACCTCAAAACCTCGCTTCCCGTCAGCTGGGGAAACTCGACGCCGCAGCTCTTGAAGAAAGTGAACGGCGTGCAAGTGGGGCTCGTGTCTCTCCTGGCCGATGAGCTCGCCGGGAAGATCGGTGCGGGCGTCCTCAATGGTATTTACGTCGAACCAGCGATGCAGGCGCTGCTGAAGCAGGCACGCAATCTCCGGCTCAAGGGAGCTGATGTGGTGGTCGCCGTTCTCTATGGTGGCATCGCTTGTGGGGAAGAGCGCGCGAAGGAACGAAACCTCCCGGTCGACAAGGTGAACTTCGATCCCCGCGATCCCAAAGCATGTGCTCTCGAAGGCACAGTGGCACAGTTCTTAAGCGAACTTCCTCCCGGCACGCTTGATGTGCTCATCACCGGTGGAGCTCGTCACAAGGTCGCAAACTTCGTTCATGGGATCCCCGTGATCCAAGCGCCGGCCGATGGCCTCGCCTTCGCGCGCGTGGACCTCGTGTGGGACACGAAGAAAAAAATTCTGAACACTGAGAAGACCCGCATTCACCAACCCGTACGTGTGTGTCACCGGTTCTTCAAGGAAACGCAAGACTGCTACACCGAAGACGCCTCAGTGGACCACCGGCAGCTCGTACCGGCGCGCTACCTCGACCAGGCGATCTTCCCTGAGCCCGCGACCGCACAGTGGCTCACCGAGTGGCGTCAGCTTGTTGCTGTTCACAGCGAGCCGCTCCTCGATCATGAGGCCGTGACGGTGATGGATCGCTCTGTTGTGGAGACGCTTCTCAAACTCACGAAGGCACAGGTCGCGGTCGTCGCCGGACCCGAATGGCCCCTTGTGCTTCCGAAGGGCCGCACCACCTGGCGAGACCTCCTGAAGCAGGAAGGCGCTCGCGAGAACATTCACCTCGTCCGGGTTCGCGGTGAAGAGCTCGAGGCTCTCCGCGAGAAGCCGCTGCAAAACGCAAGCTGGGCCAGTGAGCGCGACCTCGACGAACTCGTCCTCGAAGATCACGTCACTGTGGTCATGAACGATTCACTCTGGCAGAGCTTCTCTGCTGCTCAGACGTCGACGCTCGCGCCCTTCACGGTTGCCGATGTCTTAGTGAACTGGGAAGCGGACGCTGTTCGAGTCAAGCTCAGCGGCAGACGGCCTGCTCTCCCACGCACTCAACCTTGAGGCCCGGAGCACAGAAAGCGTAGCTCTGATCCGCACGGCAACTGTAGTCCTTCCGGAGTCGCTGCCAAGTCACACCCCGGTCACAGGCCGGTGCATTCTTCTGGCCGCAGCGATCCACCCCACAGTAGTAATCAAACGCCTTCCCATTCCGAACGCGGTAGACGCCCCAGCGACAGCGCTCACAGCTCCCGTCCTCAAATGAACAGGCAGCGCTTGGGTACTCGTCGGCAATACCACCAGTGAGGTCCTTAGGCACAGGAAGAGCGATGGATGAGTTCGGAGCGAAGAGGAACACTCCAGGAATTATCCGCGCCGGTGCGGAGGCATCGAAGAGCATGGGCGCCGTCCGCGTGCGCAGATTAAGGAGCTCTGTTTTGAACTGTTGAACGCGCCCCGACTGATCGGTGATCCAGAACTTCACTTTGTTTTTTTCAATCGAGAACTGCACGGCCCGCAAGTTTTGTAGGTGCACCCATCCGGCTTGATCCCAGTTATCAGCGCAAGGTTCCGTGCGGGCGACGGAAACGATCTTCAGGGCCCCGTCCTGCGCGGTAGGAACCTTGACCCAGACGCAGTCCTTCACCGAATCTTCGGCGGGTCCTTTCACGCGTACGACACCGTAGAGAAGCTGCCAAGTGCCGGCGGGCCTCTGGATGACATCCCCGGATGTGTACCCCTGATGCTGATCGACGATCGCCGTTCCCGTGAGCCAGTTCTTTGCCCACACCTGCATGTCCGTTGCGGCCGCACTCGCCGCGATCAGAAAAGTGAACAACACCATCATGGAAAGACCTCGCGATAGCAGCGGAAACCGAGGCGCTCGGAAGTTTTTTCTCGCACACCGAGTTGGTGCTTCTCACTCCGCGCAGATCGCCGACGATTCGAAGCTCGGGCGACCAGTTTGGGTTCGACGGGATTACGAAAGCGCTCGGCCTCACCACCGAGGACATGATAGACCCCCATCCACGACACATTGTCAGCGTGATGAGGCATGTAATCAGCGACTCCCTCGCACTCCTTCACGAAGGCCCGGGCGCAATCAAGCCGCGTAGGCTTCCACCCTGGGTTCTTGAGTGCCTCTTCGAAAAAAGTTCCTCTTCGATCGCGGGTCCACGGGAGCCAGGGCTTTACGATGAACTCCGGGAATGGTCGATTCGGATCGGGCGGCGTCATCGTGGCCGCGTCCCACAGGTGCGCCTCTAAGCGCCGTGCCCCACGCCAAGCGCAGAAGGCCTCTTGCTGCTCCGAGGTGAGATCCAGGGCCGGAAGCGCGAGCTCGGTGAGTGCTACTTTCTCTTTCTTCCACAGGCCGACGTCTGCGCGGGAGACGAGGAACTTATCAACGAAGATCCGCCGACCAACGTTATCCCACAGCATCTCAGTTGGGCGTGTGCCGCGTTCAGGTCGCGCACCGTAGGAGTACACGCGTTCCGGGAGGTAGCTATCGCGGCAGGTATCCTCCAGCAGTACGGGCCAGTGGCCCACACCCTCCACCACGATATCCACCAGCAGTCCGGTCGTGAGACCGGTGTCTGAGAAAGTGATCCAGTGGCCATGGCGTTTGCCGCTGCCTAACCAGGACTGTTCTGGAAATGCCGGCGCCAGGCGCACCTTATAGGTTTTCTGACCAAGCTTAACGCTCAAGGATTCTGAAGCTCCGGCCTTCCCGCGCGCCCAGCACTCGAGGTAGCGCGGCTGGCAGCGCAGGAAAGCAGGAGCGACGTTTGGAGAAAACGGTAAATCTTCGCATGCCCAGCGGTCTTTTGTGAAAGCGCCCTCGCGGTCTCCCTGCTCCCAGCGCTCGCGGATCTCAGGCAAACTTGAGAGAACTACTTCCGTCAGCACGTCCTCGGTCTCGCTAACTTCGTCGTCCCTCGTCGACGCTTGAAGTATCCAGAGGAATAAAATAGCTACTGCGATCCCAAGTGCGAGGGAGGCGAGAATCTTTGGTATACTGATGGGGAGGGATGGGCCCTTATTTGTCACGGGAACAGGCTATATGAAGTGGGTTGAAGAAGTAAACAAAGAGCACGGACGCACAACTTGGGTTCGCTCGTTCGACGAATACATGAAGATGTTTGAGAAAGAACCCGCGCGGGAGGTCCGCTCGTCGTGCCTCTACCTCAAAGACATGTTCGACCACTTTGGCCGCTCCCCTCACGGGGGCTTCAACCTTTTCACGCGCGAGCATCCCGACGCACCACCGGTGCACGGCCAGGCTTACGTCCAACAGCGCATCTACCTTGCGCTCCAGAACTTCATCGAAGAGGGCTTCAACAATAAGTTCCTTCTGCTCGTCGGACCGAACGGAAGCTCGAAGTCGAGCCTCATCAAGAAGATCATGCTCGCCACCGAAGACTACGCCGCGACCGAGCCTGGGGCCCTGTGGACCTTCAGCTGGATCTTCCCGATCGACACCTTCGTCAAAGGAAGCCTGGGGCTCTCGAGCGCTCCGGGTGAGAAGCACGTGACGTCGTATGCCTACCTTGAAGACAAGGACATCAGCGCCATCCTTACTTCGGAACTCAAAGACCATCCGCTACTACTGATTCCTCAGAAAGCACGCCACGCTCTCATTACCGAGGCACTCAAACAGCAGCCGGAGCGCCTAAAGGCCGTGCAAAAGACCTACCTCTGGAACGGGGACCTGTCGCAGAGAAACCGCATGATCTTCGATGCGCTCTTGAAGAACCACAAAGGCAGCTACGAGGAAGTCTTCAAGTACATCCGGGTCGAGCGCCTCTTCATCAACCGCCGCTACTCGCAGGGTGCCACCACCATCGAGCCGCAGCTCCACGTCGACGCGCACATGCAGCAGATTACGATGGACCGTCGCCTCGCTTCACTCCCCCCCTCGCTCCAGTCACTCAACCTCTTCAGCATGAACGGTGAAGTCGTGCATGCGAACCGCGGGATCCTAGAGTTCTCGGACCTCTTGAAGCGCCCGCTCGATACCTTCAAGTACCTTCTCATGACGATGGAGTCGAAGACCATCAACATCGGCGGCATCCTCACCGAGCTCGACATCTTCTTCGTCGGAAGCTCCAACGAGATCCACTTCTCCGCGTTCAAGCAGCACCCGGACTTCAACAGCTTCAAGGGCCGCTTCACCTTCATCCGCGTGCCGTACCTCATGAGCTATATCGACGAGGAGCGCATCTACCGCGAGCAGGTCTCGAACGTCGCCGCGAAGGGCCGCTTCGAACCCCACGCCCTCGAGTCGATCTGCCTCTGGGCGGTGATGAGTCGCATGCGGGCCCCGTCGTCGCGCAACTACTTCGACGAGAAGTTAGGTCGCATCGCCGAAGACCTCTCGCCGATCGAGAAGGCCATTCTTTATGCCCACAGCGAGACCCCCGAACACCTCGACAGCGAGTCGCGCCAGATCCTCAAGATGCACGTCGAGGAGATCGCCCGCGAGTACGACAACGACGGCATGTACGAGGGCAAGTTCGGCATATCGCCGCGCGAAGTGAAGAGCCTCATCTACGAGCTCGCCGACCAGCACGCCTGCGTGACGTTCGTCGAGGTCCTCGATGGCCTCAAAGTCCTCGCCGAGAAGAAGCAAGACTACGACTTCCTCAACATCACGCCTCAGGGCGACTACCACCACCCGCGCCAGCACATCGACATGATCGAAGCCTACCAGCTCCAGCAGCTCGATCAGGAAGTGCGCGAGTCCCTGGGTCTCGTCGACGAGCGCAGCTACGACGACTATCTCTCGAAGTACATCCTTCAGATTAACGCCCTTCTGAAGGGCGAGAAAGTGAAGAACTCCGTGACCGGGAAGTTCGAGACTCCTGACTCCTACTTCGTGAAAGAGTTTGAGTCGAACGTCGGTCTCTCCGAAGGTCCCGAGCGCTTCCGCTCGAACCTCATCGCGCGCCTCGGCGCCTACGCGCTCGATAACCCGGGCCGGCCCATCGTCTACACCGACGTCTTCGACGACATCGTTCGCCAGCTCCAGGAGAGCTTCCGGAGGGAGCAGGCCAAGCAGATCACGCGCGTCGGCCGGGGCCTCGTGCTCTACCTCGACGAGAAGCAATCAGGGCGCGAGTCGACGTCACTGACGACTGAAAACCGACAACTTATCCGCAATATCCTCGAAGGGATGGGGAAAAAGTACGGCTACTCAGAAGACGGTGCGATAACGCTCCTTCAACATCTCCTCAAGAAGCGCTATGATTCGGCGGCATGAACGCCGAAATTAAAAAGAGCTTCCGCGCTGACAAGTACGTCGTCGAGTTCCCCGTCCCCCCTGGGGACGAGGGCCTGCGCCTCGACGTCTTCGTGCACCAGCACATGCCCACGCTCTCGCGCGAGTTCATCAAGAAGAAGATCGAGCAGGGCGACGTCACGATCTCGGGCCGCACCCCTCCGCACAAGTCCTCGGTGCGCGTCCACGCCGGTGAAACGGTCACGAGCATCACCTACAACACTCCCGTGCTTGAAGACGAGGAGTGGCACGGCAAGCCACACGACCTGAGCGAAGAGCCCATCGTGGTCTTCGAGGACGACAAGATCATCGCCTGCCACAAGCCCGCCTTCATGACAACGCACCCCGCGGGCCGCCACCTCTTCTACGTCGCGACCACCTACTTCGCCACCATTCACGACAAGGTGATCCACTCCATTCATCGACTCGACCGTGAAACCAGTGGACTCCTGCTCCTTGGCAAAGACCCCGAAGCCGCAAAACTTATTAGCCAGTATTTCGAGAGTGATCGCATCCGCAAATGCTACTTCCTCATCGCGCACAAGAAGGAGAACGCGGCGGCTTTCCCCTTCACCGCCCGCGAGCGCTTGGGCGAGAGGCCCGGCATGCCGCGCGGAATGCACATGTGCCACCCAGAAGACTCCTCCGAGGGCAAAGAAGCCGAGACCACCTTCGAAGTCCTCATGGAGAAAGACGGCTATGCGCTCGTGCTCGCCTTCCCGAAGACCGGCCGCCAGCACCAGATCCGTCTCCACGCGGCTCACCACGGCTACCCGCTCCTCGGCGACAAGATGTACAACGGCGATCCGACTATCTTTATGCGCTTTAAAGATAAGCTAGCTACACCCGAGGACCACGAGAAGATGCAGATACCACGCCAGGCGCTCCACGCCCTGGCGCTGAAAGTGCCCTACCCCGATGCATCGAAGGAAACGCTCTACCGCGCACCGCTCGGGGCCGACCTCAAGGCCTGGATGCAGGACGTGCTTGCGCTCGATCCGGCCACCGTGGAAGAGCTCATCGAAGCGCGGCTCAAGCGCTGGACTAGTTCAGCGAATTGATCTTCTTGAGATAATTCAGAACGCCAGCGGGGCCGTCGTTTTCCTTGCCCTCAAGAATCAGGCGCGGCTTGTACTCGAGCCGGCTTAAGCAATGACGAATGTTCGCCACGCCGACGCAGTTCTCGAAGTGCTGGAACATGCTCTGATCGTTGGGGGCGTCGCCGAAGAAGACCGCCTCGGACGCGTGCACGTCGGGCCGCATCTTCTCGAGGTAGGAGCGCACGCCATTGTACTTCGAGATGTCGCCGCACCAGAAGTTGATGTGCACGTTCGACTTCGAGTAGTGCACCTTCCGGCTCCGCAAGAACTGTAGAACCTGATTGATCTCTTCGTCCTGCATGAGTTCGAACTCGATGGCGCGATCAGTTTTGCGGCCAAAAGAATCGGCGGAGAGCGGACACTTGGGGAACACTCGGCGCAACTCCTCAGTGATGCTCTCGAGTGCCTGCACCTCCCCCGCGTCGACGAGGAGATGCTCGGCGATGTCGTTCCCGTCTTCACGCGTGACGATGACACCTCCCCCTTCCATGATGGCCGCGTTGAGCTGCGGGAAGTGCGTGAGGAGGAAATGGCCCCAGGAGAGCGAGCGGCCCGAGACCACCACCAGCTCCTGGCCGTGCTGCTCGAGGTGGTCGATGATGTCGAAGAAAGTTCGAGTGAGCTGTCTGTTCTCGAGAGTCAGAGTGCCGTCGAAGTCAGAAAACGCGATCTTAATGCTCATGGTGGGCCTTTCAAGGGTTAGATTCTATTATCCCGGGGCCCAGGATTCGGGTCAATGAAACAGGTTTTTCTTGACCAAACGCAGCGCGACAAGCTAAAAATAAGCCTCATTGTGGTGGCCGTAGTTCAGTTGGTAGAGCGCCAGATTGTGATTCTGGTTGTCGTGGGTTCGAGCCCCATCGGTCACCCCACTTTTTTCTTCAGTTTTTCATCAGTACAGTGAAATCCCAAACGACATCAAGTAGTTAATTTAACAATCCGAGCTTCACATCACTCACTCCGAATCTTTCGTGAAATTTCATGAAATGTCGTCGGTTTGCTACTTCTTGCTACACGTTTTGCTATTTTTTTCAGAGACAAATTTGAACTACAAAGCCTCGTCCTTGCTACTTCTCTTAAAGAGCGGACTGACGGGATGAGGCTTTTACAAATTTATTGGAGAGAATTTATGAACAACTTCATCAAGATCGCTGTGACGTTGGCCTTTATCGCTGCAAGCACAGGACAGCTACCAAGAATGATCAAGGAAGTGAGGATTGCTCAATTGAAGCTTTTAAAGGAGTCTCAAGCGAGTAAGTGGCCTAAGGTGTGGGTGCCTTAGGGGCCATAAGCTATTTCAGGTTTTCTAGGATAAATCACTTTTTCCGGTAATCAATGGTGTCTTTGTTGGACTTGGAGATATTACAAGGTCCACAAAGTACTTGAAGATTATCAAACACTAAAGCGAACTCTGGGTGGGTTGATCGAGGTTTAATATGATCGACATGCATCTCAACATTAATTGCTGAACATTTCATACATCTTCGTTCATAGGTCGCAAAAACTCTCTCTTTTAATATTCTCCATTCTTCAGTTATATAGAAGTTGTCAGGCTGATCTTCGAAGTCAATTTCATCACCAGTTACTTTAAAATAAAATTGTCTCAACTCATCTTTTGAGAGTTCAGGGGGCACGATAATGTCTCGGCACAACGAACGTTTATTCTCCAAAGCCGAATGCAAAACACCATCAAAACTATCCATGCCTAACCCAGACAACAAATTTAACAGATGATACACTTTAACATCTTTAGTCTGACCTATCCTGTAGCATCTATCATTGCACTGATCCTCAATTGCCGGATTCCACCAACGATCGAGGTGAATTACATTGTTTGCGGCAGTAATGGTTAATCCTGTACCACCAGCCTTGGGTGAGATGAGCATTACATCAAAGCCAGGGGGCCTTGACTGAAACTCATCAACTCGAAGTTTTCTGATTTTCCCACTTATTGTTCCATTTATTAAAAGAGGTATCCTCTTCAATCCAAATCGTCTCTGTAAATATGGAATTAAGAGTGATTGGATCTCTCGGCTCTCGACGAATACAAGGCATTTCTCATCTCTTTTTTGAACTTCTTCTAGGACAGATATTAGAAGT
>JBKHVY010000110.1:0-8677 GCA_046569805.1 Bacteriovoracia bacterium
GCATCGCCGAAAAAATACAAGCGACACTGCCCGAAGTCGTAGGCGTCAATCTCCTCGATGCTTCAGGGCGCATCGTTCGCATCTGGCCTGAAGAGTACAACTCGAGCGCTCTCGGCAAGGTCTCACAGAATATTATTCCACTGACAGAATCCTTGTCCCGAGGCGAAGCGCTCTGGCTCAGCCCTCCGTTCCGGTTGTTCCAAGGAGACCAGGGTTTTGCCTACTACCAGCCCCTCACCCAAAAGGGTCAGCAGATCGGCTGGCTCGCAGTGGTCGTGACCTCTGAGACTTTTTTCAAGGAATTCGCCAAAAGTGAGTACGGACGAAACTTTCATCTAATGGCCATCGACGAAGTGACTGGCGAGAAGTACTTCCAAGGGAAAGATGCACCGATTCACACCACGGCTTTACAGCAGACTGGTGGAATCGACGAGTTCGGCCGAAAGATAAGCATTACGATCTGACCCAAGGCACATCTCCTCGCGCCATGGTACCTCAAGGCCTGGCCCTTCATTATCTCATTGCTTTTTAGTGTCGTGCTCAGCTTCTCCTACCGTTGGTGGCTTGAGCGCAAGCGTGCCCTAGAACAGCTAAAAGATCTGAACAATCTGCTTCGACTCACGATCTACGATGCTTCAGGAACGCTCAACACGATCAAAGGTTTACTTGATCTCATGCAAGAGGATCCGGACGTAGTTCCCGTCGAGCGCCTCTCAAAGCATGTCAGCATCGTGGCAGACCTCCTCGACCAGATTAAACTCGTTCGCAGATACAGTCAGCCAACGGAGTCCTGGCGGCGAGAGCGAGTTTCTCTGCTCAACTTAATCCTCGAGGTGTCGGACTTCGTCGGCGACCGACTCAAGAACAAGAATTTGCTCTTGCGCTACGATCCGGAGAAGCTCTCCTCTGCACAGCTCCACCTAAATAAGGGTCTTTTTGGTCACAGCGTTTTAGGAAACCTCATCGCGCATGTGATTCGAACCTCCGCTCCGGGGAGTGTCGTTTCCATCGACTACGATCGCCAGCAGACAAGCCACGAAATTCGAATTGTAAGCCAGACGCTTAATCCGGAACAAATCTCCAAACCTCGCGACGAAATGGGGGTACAAATAGCCACGGAAGTCCTACGGCTCCACCATGGCTCCCTCTCCATAAACACGGACGCAGCAGGAAAAACGACCACAACAGTGACTCTGATTGATGGACAGCTCCACTAAGGTTGACGCAGGTCCACGGTTTTGAGGATTTGCTCTTTCGTCGGTACCGTTCCTGGGCGGATGTCACCACGGATAACCCAGACCTCCCAGGGTTTCTCTGCATTCCTTAAGTAGCTCAGCTCTACCTCGCCGGTCGCAGAGATTGTTTGCACAATCATAACCGAATCTGGATCCGCAGCACCGATTCCCATGATCTCCTGCTGGCGCCCGTACTTGTAGGAGAACTTCTCCTGGCGCAACTGACGCAAACGAGTGAGATCGACGTCTTTGACTGAGCGCCGACCGCCGACCAAAATCCGCGAGAGAATTTGCTGCTGAAGCTCTGGGGTTCGATGTTTCCCATAGTCAGCGACGACCATCGCCCCCATGGAGAAGGCCTTACCGACCTCGCGGTTCTTCGAGGTAGAGAATCCGAAACTTTCACCGTACAGTGATCCGGACTCCGAATGGTGCTTTGCCATGTCGGCAATGTCGAGCTTCGCCACGCGGTAGCGCTGAAGCTCTTCAGCATATCGGACGAACTCTCCCTTATCCCCAATGCTACGGTTATAGAGTTCCAGGTCTTTCAATGCTGCTTCCTGGATCTCCGCTGGGGTGCCTCGGCCCATGCGATTGAGCACACTGTTAGACACCATGTGCGGATCGAAGTCCTTAAACTTATGCAAGATCTCTGACTCCGGCACAACACGATCGAGGTTCGCAAGGCCACGCCACATGAGCTCGTCCTTCGAATACCAACGGCTCATCTTATAGTTCCAGGCACTCGCATCGGCAAAGGTACGTCGCTGGAAGAAAGAAATAAAATCTTTATCGGCAAGACCTAGCTCGAGGCGCTCGAGCCCTTTTTTATTGCTATGGTACCAGAGATTATTCTTTTTTATATAATCCTTCACCTTACTATCCACTGCCGTCCACACCTCAACCTGTGACCGACCCATTGAGCTTAGTAGTAATCCCTGAACCTCTGGATCACTCTTCGACAAGCGCTGGAGTGCCTCGCGGTAAACGCTCGGATCAACGTACTCAACGAATTGACTCTGGACGACCTTTACGCTCCCCTCTTTCCTCGCGTCGAGGCGGACCGGGGGAGAATGATAGGGGGTCGCCAGGAACAGGCTGTCATCAATCTGCAAGTCGTGCGTAGCGCGCTCAATGAGATCGTCGTACAGGTGATCCGTAGACACCATCCCATGGCGGACAACTTTCTTGTAATCGTCGAGCGCCATATAAATGTCTGCGTCGGGGTCTATGAGACGGGGCGGAGGTAATCCCTCGCGAGCAGCGGTGAGGTAGAAGGCGAACTCGCGTGTACTCCGACCGTTACCGTTAATCAGGGGATGGATTGAAACGAGGTCTCGTTGAAACTCAGCGATGAGATCCGCAAACTTTTCTATTTTTTTCGGTGAATCGAGGGCCCCGAGCTTTGCTCGTTGCGTGTTATACCAATCGATGCGCTCTTGAGTTAGGGCTTCAACCAAGCGAGCGTTCATTGGACCTTGTTGCGCTTCGATCGCTTCTGCGCGCTTGTAGAGCTGATCAAGCTCTGTATTGAGCGATCGTCTTCGGGCCGCATCCGCTTTCGCTAGTGCCCCTTTCTTTTCTTCGATTTGCTGGAGGATCTTCTGGTAAGCGCGGATTTCCGCGACGACGCTCGGTGACTTCTTCGAAATCTTCGCGAGTGCCGCGGGTTTTACATCCACAAGATTTGGATAGAAGATGTCTGCGACATAACCTTTTGAGTCATCCCCCCGCAGGTTACGTAGCGAAAGATAGGGATTATCTTTGATGTTTTGTATCACTTCTGCTGAGAGTGGTTCACGAGGATCGACTCCTCCGTACCAGGCTTCGTCACGAATCTTCCCGAGCTCACTCGGCCGAACGTCCTCGACCCCACCTGCCATCATGCGCTTATGGATCTCCTGAAGGGTCTTGAGCTCCACGGGAGCTTTCCCTTGCTTGACCCAACTGTGCGTTTCTTTAAAGTTCTTAAAATCTAGCGTACCGTAGAAGTCGTGGGGGTCGATCTCTTTGAGCCAGCGATTTTGTGTAACGATGTTACTGATGTGGGGGGCCGAGTGTCGGTAGTCAACGAAGTAAAGACTATCTAACCAGTCGCTGACTTCATCAGAAGAAGACCAGTTTGCTTTTACCAGCTCCTTCGCTTTCGCGGGTGTCACTCCATGATTCATGACGACGTCTTGGATCCACTCTTGCTCGAGCTGTGGTGACGACTTCTCATCGAGCTTTGATACGAGAAGCTCCTTTAGACGCTTAGCCTGATCAGGATGCTTCCCGGGAACAATATCCATGTTGTGACCACTGAACTGTGTCGGCCCGAGCTTGACTGGCACGCGCGGCGGTGGCTTCCCGGCGAGTCCCGCACGGATGAGAAGCTCCGCCTGTCGATTCGTGAACCCTGCCTCCGAGAGGATCTTTTGCTTGGCACGGATGTCCTTGAAGGAATAGTTATAGACGCTTCCACTTCCCTCGTCGTGAGCCTTTAATAGCCCAAGCTTTAGGCGCTCAAGTGTCTGGGCCGGAATCGCGTTCGGATCAATATTAGCAAGCTTCAGGGCCGTTGCGACCCGCTCCTCACTTTCAAGGCCAGCGTTTTTGAGAACTTGCGGACGCGTAAAAGTGAGCGTGTCGATGAGGCCATCGGCACG
Source organism: Bacteriovoracia bacterium (assembly GCA_046569805.1). GTDB lineage: Bacteria > Bdellovibrionota > Bacteriovoracia > Bacteriovoracales > Bacteriovoracaceae > UBA6144. The sequence continues at coordinate 3,884 of JBKHVY010000110.1, forward strand.
AGCCTTCGATGAAACGTGCCGCTCGTACTCCTGAAAGAGTCGCGTCTGTTCGGTCTCGTCGCTCATTTTCATGATGGCGTCGAAGACTTGCGACTCCGCTTTGAGGACGTCCGGAGTTTTTACATGTTCGGCATATTTGCCGTAGCTCAGCTCTGGATAGATGTCTTCGACGAGCTTACTGAAAGGGACATTGGGCTTCCTCGCCAGATACTCGTCAATCACCTTGGGCCGTAGAGCGATTAATTTTTGGAGATATTTCTCCTCGGCCTGAACGATGAACTGCGACCCATAGCGCTTGGTCCATTTTGTAACCTGCATTTCAATGTAGGCGTCATCGATCGCAGACAACGCTCGCGCAGCTTCACCCGTCAAGGCAGGGCGAACGCCGGAGAAGAACTTCGCACTTCCGACCTTCGTGAAGACTTTGTCGAAGGCCTTCTCTCCAAGCTGGAACGACTTCACCATGAGAGCATTTTCAAACGGGAACAGAATCGTCTTAAGTCCCACGGCGGCAGCTTTCGTGCCGAATGCGACAGCTGGTCCGGCCGGCGTGAGCATCACGTAGGTTTTCGAAGCACGCATGACCGTCGACATGACACCGAGAGTTCGCTTGAGCGCAACGATGCTCGGCTTGACCATGAAGCGAGCAATGGCTCGTGTTGCAAGCTCTAGCGCCTTGAGTGTCGCCACCGTATACTTCGACGTACGAATCGCCTGAGTCATGACTGTCGCAGGTCTGAGTACCATGCTGGCAATCTTAGAACGACGGATGGCGTTACTCGACGCCACCGAGACTTTAATCATCTTCGAAGCCTTACTGGCCCCGCTCACTCCGTGCTTGAGTATCGTGACGATTCCACCAGTGATGAACGCCGGGATCACTTCGGACACGAGCACGCCGGTGAGCGCACACATGCCCGTGATCATCGCCTTGCACTCAGTGCAATCGAGGCCCTGCGCGGGCCGCTTGCACGTACTAAACTGCGGCTTTCCTGACCACTCCTGACAGAACATGCTATTGGCGAGCCAGTGCTTTATCGTCGCGAGAAGGCCTGTCCACAGCTTCGCCATGGTTCCGGAAAAGTCCTTCTTGAGCTGCTGAAAGATTCCCTCGTCCTCGGATGCTGTCGCGGCTGCGAGCTGCGCTGTCGAGGACTGAGCCTCAGCTCCACTCACCCAGCCCCAAAAGTCCTTGGCCGTGTTGGCAATACCAGTGCCGGCCTTCTTCAGAAGCCCCCAGGCCCCTTCGAAGAAATTAAAGGCGGACTTCACAAACCCCAGCGCTAACTGGGTCAGACAGTTATCATTCGTCGCGCTACAACCTTTAGCGCTCAGTCCTTTGGGGAGGATCTTCTCCGCAAAGGGACCCGCCACAGAAAGCGCACTCGAAACGAGGACACAGCTTGCATCACTTCCACAGCGGTTCCAAATTTCCTTCTTTCTCTCTTCGGTGCAGCTCAAGGTTGCGGCAACCTTATCCAATTGACTCAAGCGCGAGAGATCAAACGGGGCCTGTGACCCATCAGCACGACACGCGACTTCATCTGATTCAATCAGTTGACCTGCTAAGTAGGCCTGCAGTTTCTGAAGCCGCACAACCAACTCATCCAATTCTTTCAACTGCCGAAAACACGACAGCGGCAGAGTATTCTCTTCAAACCACTTGGTCTGGTTTTTCACCGAGACCGGGGGGAGACACTTATCTTTCTTGGCCTGTGCGACCTTCGCCTCGATCAGCCCTGTTAGCTCCTCGACGCACTTACCATCCGGACAGTCTTTAGTTGGATCGGAAACTGCTGACTGCGGTGTCGGGGACTTCGACGGAGCCGACGACACGGGGAGACTCCCCAGCAGGAGACTCAAGACCAGAAGATAGTTAAGTACGTACTGGATCATAGACCACAGTCCAGTTCAGAGAGCAGATGCTGGAAGCTCATCTCATGATCTACGTTTGCCTTAAGGCGTAAGCTCTTCGCAAAGATGAGCCGCTTCCGGCAGTCGATGTAGTGACTCGTCTCTACGTACTGCTTTTCGAGATGCGTGTACTCGACGCCGATACTATGAATTTGATGGTCGTGAATATTCCGTCGCGAAGAGTAAGGTATGTGATTCGTCACTGTCGCACCAACCGAAGCGGCCCACTGCTGCTTTTGCTCTTTAAAGGCCGCTGGATTTTTTGCCATGTCACTTAGATTGATTTCGACGTCGACCCCTGTGGCCGTCAGACTGATGTTAGAGCGCTGTCCGTTGGCACGCGGTGAGAACAAGATATAGGGCATCCCAAACATGTCACGGCCGAGCTCCCAGCCGGCCATATCAGGCACGAGGATTTGTCCTTGCTCAGTAACAAGTTTTAAATCCTTCGCCGAGACGGCAAAACTCACGAATAAAAGAAGTAAAGCAAGGCCATGGACCATGCAGCCTTTTCGGTTAATGATCCAAAATTCTTGACTGGATTAATCACAAAAAAGTTATCCTAAAACCCCTGAAAGACGTTCAATCCTAAGAGGTTAAGCGTCACGACTTTTCTGCGGCCAAGATTTTCTTCTTCAACTCTACCCCACCGGAAAAGCCACCGATTCCAGTCGTCGCGACCACTCGATGGCATGGAATAATGAGTGGAAGCTGGTTCGCACCACAGGCCTGGGCGACAGCACGCACCGCCTTTGGCCTCCCCACTTCCGTTGCGAGTTCCAGGTAGGTTCGCGTTTCGCCATATGGGATCGTGGCAATCGCAGCCCAGACTTGCCGTTGAAACGGAGTCCCTACAACCTCGACTGGAAGCCCGGAGGACCCATGTCGAAGTGCGTGTAAAATTTTTTTCTTCCATGGTGCACTCTGCTGCGGCGCTCGCACCAGGTCTCCGGGCCATTGTAATGTTGGTGGTGCCTCTCGGCGCGTGAAGTCGATACGTAGTGCTCGCTCTCCGCGCAGCCAGAGTTGCATCTTCTGCCCAAACAGTTCGAACGGGATCTGCCGCAAGGTTTGCAGTTTCTGCTCCTCGATGGCGCGCCAGCAGAACCACGCAAGCTCGCTGCGCTTGCCTCGATAGAAATCTGCCGCTCCTGCGAGCTCTCTTGCAGAAGTGAACTTTATCTTTGGAAAGAGTAAGCGAAATCCTTTCTGCACGCCCAGGTCATCCACCGGCCACACATCAGGCCGAAGGTAACGAAAGATGAGAATCATCTCAACGGTCCATTTGCCGATTCCCCGCACGTGGGTCACGCGGCTCACAAGATCGTCATCGCTTAAGCTCTGCGCTTCTAAATCCGTAGGAACAATTCCGCTTAAAGTCTTTTCTGCGAGGTCTCTCAGCGCAAGGAGCTTCGCCTGCGAAAGACCGGCCGTCCGCAACTGTAAATCACTTAACTTGGAGACCAGCTCGGGTACCGGCGTTGAATGCGGAAAAAGTGCGCAGACACGCTTATGAATCGTCTCGGCAGCCTTCAGCGAGAGTTGCTGCGAGCAGATCGCTCTCACAAGTTCCGCGAAAAGGCTCGATTCACGATCAGTATGAGTTCCGAAGGCAGGAACTCGTTTCCGCAGAATATCTAATTGCCGCAACTGTTTCATAAACCTTTATTTTCCCGACGTTGCCATGAAAAGTGGTCGCAATCTCTGATTGTTAAGAAGCCTTTTACACAAAAAACCATCTAAGTCCTTGATGCTTCGTCACATCTTATAAGCAACTTAAGATAAGTCATCTATTTAGTAAACGAAGGATCCCTTATGAAGAGTTGGTCTCTTGCATCTACGGTTTTAGTAGCAACGCTTGTGTGCCATCCCGCTCTGGCGAGTGACCAATGGTCAGACGTCATTAAGATGACTCGTTATGGTCACGCACAAGGCAAGAAGTCTGACCTTCATCTGACCTCCACCCGCTCTCACCATGGAAGTCATTTCCAGAGCGTACAGTTCACAGGTGTCATCAAGGTTCCCCAGCACGTCGAAGTCAGTTTCGCGGGAACCTTGCTCGGATCGGGCGCTCGGATTGTTTACGACAATGGACGCGTGGTGTGTGAGTACAAGAAAAAAACAGGAATCCAGTTTAAGCTATCTAGTTGTTCTGATTCATCTCGTGCTGAAGATGAGCTCCAAGTCGACTCATCGATTCGTCTTGAGATTCTTCAATCCCTCGTACCGACCAGGGCCTCCGTAAGAATCAAGGTCGTCGATACGCAAGACGATGCGATAGGTCTCGTGTTCCCTCAACTCTCTCCGACACAGGGTCAGATCCTTGGCTTCGATGGATCAGTTTGGGTTCCTATGAATCCTTCGGACCTATTGAGTGGAGGCGGTGCTGGCTCTCCAGGTCCTGTGGGTCCACAGGGACCCATGGGCGAAACTGGACCGCAAGGTCCAGCTGGAGAAACAGGTGCTCAAGGGCCAATCGGACCCGTGGGCCCACAAGGTCCGAAGGGTGAGAAAGGCGACGCAGGACTACCTGGTGTTGCAGGCACACAAGGGCCTATCGGACCTGCAGGACCACAAGGTCCAAAGGGTGACAAAGGCGACGCAGGTGTACCGGGTGTCGCGGGAGCTCAGGGCCCGATGGGTCCACAAGGTGAAGTCGGTCCCGCAGGTGCCACGGGAGCTCAGGGCCCCATGGGTCCACAAGGGCCGAAAGGAGATCAGGGTCCAATGGGTCCGCAAGGGCCGATGGGACCTCAAGGACCGGCCGGTTCTGATGCTGTCGTCAACACCGGCACAGGACCTGGACAAATTCCGGTTCTCGATGAGAACGGTAAGCTTCCGTCTTCAACGCTTCCCGAGGGAAGCGGCGGCGGCGTGAAG
>JBKHVY010000111.1:0-8624 GCA_046569805.1 Bacteriovoracia bacterium
CTCATCTTAACATAGATCTAACTACACATTGACGTGTTGATTTCCTGCAAGGAGTGCTGGATGAAAACAAAAAGTCTGTCCGTTCTAGTTGGTCTTATGAGCTTGGCCCCTATGGCCTTCGCGAAAGACAAGATGTCCCTCGAGCCCGCCTTCGTCCCCGGCGAAATCATCGTAAAACTCAAAGAAGGGAAGTCGCTCTCTCAGAAAAACGTCAAGAAGCAGCTCGACCTCGTGGCGGGTCGCTTCGCCGTGGTTCGTTCGACGGAAAAGTCGATGGCCCTCGCTCTCGAGGCGCTTCGCCAGAATCCTGCGGTCGAGTACGCGGAGCCGAACTACATCTTCACGACCATCAACCAGATCTCTCCGGTCGAGGCACTCTTGGCGCGCAAGAATCGCCCGGCAGACGACAAGTTTGGTCTGCTTTGGGGACTTGCGAACCAAGGTCGCAACGAACCGAATCGCGATGGCTCAAGCACTTCAACAGACCAGGGAACGGTAGGTGTTGACGTCAACGCACTTAAGGCATGGGAGATCACTCGTGGTTCTCGCGACGTTGTTATCGCTGTCATCGACACCGGTATCGACTACAACCACCCGGATCTCAAAGACAACATGTGGGTCAACGCGGGCGAAGTCGCCGGCAACGGCATCGACGACGACCAGAACGGATACATCGACGACGTCTACGGTTGGAACGCGGCCCTTGATAACGGCAACCCCATGGACGGTAATGGCCACGGTACACACTGTGCCGGTACGATCGGTGCTGTCCACAACAACGGCGGTGTCGCCGGTGTGATGGGTGATGTGAAGATGATGGGCGTGAAGTTCCTCACGGACTCCGGCTCCGGGACGCTCGAAGACGCGATCCAGGCGATTGACTACGCAACAAAAATGAACGTCGACATCATGAGCAACTCATGGGGCGGCGGTGGTTTCACGCAGGCGCTCTTTGACTCGATCAAGGCCGCCGCGGACCGCGGGATCCTCTTCGTCGCCGCTGCTGGTAACTCAACAACCAACAACGACACACGTCCGAACTATCCGTCGAACTACGCAACAGAGAACATGATCGCCGTTGCGGCCAACACGCACAAAGACCAGCTCGCGAGCTTCTCGAGCTACGGAAAGCGCACGGTTCACGTTTCAGCACCAGGCCACAACGTCCTCTCGACGACACCGAACAACACGTACTCCGTGTATAGCGGTACTTCGATGGCGACGCCTCACGTCTCCGGAGTCTTGGGCCTCTACGTCGCTGAAGCCGGCCGTCGTCCTCTCTCGGAAACGATCGAGCGCTTGAACGCAACGTCGGTTCCGGCCGCTGCTTACCGCCGCACCACAATCTCTGGCGGTCGCGTAGATGCCTACAACCTCCTCACAGATACGCGTCCCGAGCGCCAGGAACCGAATCCGGATATGTGGCAGACTGAAGCTCTCGCTGAAGTCTTCGAATCGGCGCACCCGTACAAGGACAACACACGCGTGAGCCGCACTGTTCGTGTTGAAGGTGCGAAGTACATCCGCGTGGTGGTCGAGAAGTACGACCTCGAAAACAACTACGACTTCCTCACGGTGAAAGATGCTTCAGGGGCAACCATCGAGCGCCTCACTGGCCGTGGTGAGAACGCGACGACGGACTACGTCTCGGGCGATTCGCTAGTCCTGGAATTCACGTCTGACAGCTCACAGACGGCCTGGGGCTTCGTCGTTCGTGAGATTCAGGTTATTCGATAGATCTTAAAAATTTGCCGGCAGAGGTGAGGGTTCTCCTCGCTTCTGCCACAAATTCTCGGCAACCAGAAATCCCCACATCCACAGTATAATACCCGAGTGAAAAGAATTTTTCGTTCGGGGATCACCACCACAAAGCTCCTGGTGGTGATGACACTCTTCGCGGCCCTTTCGGGCGTTGCGGCCATGCAGCTCATCGAGCGGCGTATGCTCGCGCGGACCGAGGCCTGGGACTCGCTCGAAGAACACTTCCGAGATCAGCGCCGCTGTACAGCGCTTCTGCGCGGAAAGCAGCGCGGCGATTCCCTGGACCAGCTCACTGGTAAGGAGTGGCAGGACTCAGGATGGATCGTGCGCGAGGGCCAAATCCTGCGCGCGGAAGACGAAGTGGCGTGGCAGTTGCCCACAGACGAGGGACGGCCGGAACAACTCTACGTGAAGCTGAGTTTGATTCCGGGCCCCGAGAAGGGTGCTCGGATGTCGATAGATCAATTTCTTCAGGCGCAGTCAGTGGGGAGGCTAGTGAAGATTGAGGCGGAGTTTACGAGCGATAGTCAACGAGGACCGGCGTCTGTGATTACTAAGTGCAAATAAAAAAGGCCCTCGAAACCGAGGGCCAATAAGGACTTTAGAAGCTCTTAGATCTTACTGGAAGAGGTGAGCGTTCTTACGAAGGTACTTCGAAAGAGAGCCGATCTTATCCAGTGTGCGCATAGTGCTGGTCGAGATGCGAAGACGGATAGTCTTGCCTGACTCAGGGTCGAAAACTTTTTTCGTCTTCAAGTTCGCTTCAGAGAACTTACGCGTCTTGATGTTTGAGTGAGAAATTTTGTGGTTTGCCTGACGGCCTTTACCTGAGAGATCACAACTGCGTGACATAAAAAATCCTTTCTTCAACAAATTTAGTCTGCCTAAGGTAGCGTAACCCGAAGGTCTTTGGCAACACTCTCGTTGAGATTGCGTGGAGCTTAGGGTTTAATACCGGGAACTTAAACTCAACAGCTTCTGAGGCTTCTTATGATTCAGCCACTCAAAATGAAAAACGCACTGCAAAAATCACCTTCGGCACAACCCCTGTTTCCGCTGCAAGTGCGTACCGCCTCGGGCGAGGACATTATCGTCGCCGATCCCCGTGCTACGCGTTCCATGCTCGCGTTGATGGATCTCGCGGCCGTCAACGGTGGCGCCGCCTGTCACTGGGGAGGCCCCAGTGCCATGACGGAAGTCTGGACGGCGCTTCATACTTTTATGTTCCGCGAGAGTGAGTGGTTCGAGAAGTTCAATTTCGTTAACGACATCGGCCACGCCGAAAACGGGATCTACGCCCTCCGAGCGAACCTCGGGTACGGAGATCTAAGCATCGAGGCGCTTAAAGGCTTCCGCAGTATCACCTCGAAGCTCACGGGCCACGGAGAGTCGCACCTCTATCCTGAGGGCGTTCTTCTTTCAAATGGTCCTCTTGCCTCGGCGCTACCGCAAGCGCAGGGCCTGGCCATGGCCGATGCCTTGAGCGGCAAGAGTCGTATTACCATCTGCTCGATCTCTGATGGCGCGAGCATGGAAGGAGAAGCGAAGGAAGCCTTCGCTGCGATCCCAGGACTCGCCTCGAAAGGGAAGCTCGCTCCTTTCATCATGCTCGTCTCGGATAACAACACCAAGCTCGGAGGCCGTATCGATAAAGATGCCTTCAGCATGCAGCCGACCTTTGCCACTCTCGAGACACTCGGCTGGCACGTGATTCAGTTGGGCCAGGGTAACGACCTAGGCCAAGCGCTCCACGCCGTGGGCACCGCACTTCGGACCGTGGACGCGAAGAAGCCCATCGCCGTGTGGGCGAAGACCATCAAGGGCTTCGGGAACAAGGCAACCGCCGAGTCGAGCTCCGGAGGTCACGGCTTCCCGCTGAAGGCCCACGACGAAAATATCCACGCCTTCCTGCAGGAGATCTGGGGCGAAGTGCCCGTGCCTGAGGTGTTTAAGACCTGGGCGCAAGAGTTGTGTGTGAAGCCAGAGAAGAAACCAAGCGCGGGTATTCCAAAAGACAAGATCCAGGTCGGCGTCTCCCGCGCTCTCGTACGAGCAGCAAAAGAAGGACTTCCGGTTTATTCACTTTCTAGTGACCTCGCCGGTTCTACTGGCGTCAAGGCCTTCCAGAGCGAGTGCCCCACGCACTTCCAAGACATGGGTGTGGCCGAGTCGAACATGATCTCCGCCGCGGCCGGCATGAGTAAGCTCGGCTTCATTCCCGTGGTCGACACCTTCGCGGCCTTCGGGATCACTAAGGGTAACCTGCCGCTCATCATGGCCTCTCTTTCTGAGGCGCCTGTGATCGCGGTCTTCTCGCACACCGGTTTCCAGGACGCGGCCGACGGCGCAAGCCATCAGTCACTCACGTACATGAGTGCCCTTGCGTCGATCCCGAACACCGTGCTCGTGAACCTTGCCACCGCCAAGGAAGCGGAAGAGTACGTCTACCAAGCGGTCAAGGAGATCGCGTCTTTACGTGAGCAGGGCCACCACGCGCCGAGCTTCGTGTTCTTCCTGGGTCGCGAGAACTTCCCGCTGGAAACAAAACCGGGTCTGACCTACAAGATCGGCGCTCCACAAGTCATCGAGGCCGGAACAGATGCCATGATCGTCGCCACGGGGTCGCTCCTCGAAGAGGCCCGCGCCGCGAGCGAGATCTTGCGCGCGGAAGGCAAGAGCGTCGCCGTCGTTCAGCATGCCTTCGTGAACCGCCCGGACGGCCAGTTCATGAGTGCCATGCTGAAGAAGTCCGGCAACAAGCTCGTCACTGTGGAAGACCACCAGCTGATCGGTGGCATGGGCGCCATACTCGCGCACTCGCTCTTGTTAAACGGTGCGGAGTTTAAGCTCAAGTCCCTCGGTGTGAAGGGAGAGTTCGGGCAGTCGAGCTACACCGCTCAAGAGCTCTACGAGAAGCACGGGCTTGATCGCCACGCCATCGTGAAAGCGGTGAAGGCGCTGCTCTAGGTCTAAATTTTTCAATTTGCCCGTCTCATCCTGGCGCAGGGTTCTGTTTAAAACAGCAGACTCTTGCCAGGATGATGGGAGTTGAAAAACTAGAAAGCTCGAGACGCCCTTCAAGGTATCTTGTTTTAACTCAAATTCTAAGCTTCAGGGCTTAACGGGCGAATTGAAAAATTAAAAACTAGGAACACCAGCCCGCACAAACCAATCTCCGGCCCGCTCGCACGCGGGCCGTGCGATGCTCGAACCCATCCACGCCCGTGTGAAAAACGATGAGCGTTCCCGGCGGATAGGGACCGAGCTCTAGGCCCTCGCCGCCGAAGGGACGAATGCCCAGGGTTCCGCCTACGGGCAGGCCCCAAAAATTGAGCGACCAGGAGAAGGCGAGCTGGCGCGAGCTATCATCGTGCCAGATGCCGTCTTCCTCATCGGGATTGTCTCCCTCGCGCAAAGCCAGCATGTGCTCGATGGAGGAAAACGTTTTGAAGCTCTGGAGCAGCGGCTTCACCTGCTCCTCGACGGCCATCTTCATCAGCGCATCGAGCTCCGCCCACGCCTCTGACAAAGCGAGCTCGCGCGCCTGAGGCGGCAAGGGAAGATCGACGAGCGTGTAGCCGCTAGTCCAGCTCATGGGGCAGTGGGCGCTTCTTCGGACGGTAGTACGTGCGGGGCGTGTACTGGGCGAAATCGGCGATCTTACTCATGTAGATGCAGGCGTACTTCTCTACCTGGCCCGCAAAGCGCGAGGGCTCGACGCCGGCGCGCATGACCTCGCCCCAGTGCGGGTTGAAGTGGCCCTGGTACTGGCGGATGAGCTTCCCGAGCTTCTTATCGATGGCCTCGATGCGCTCGAAGAGGGGCTGGGTCTTCTTCTTGTCTTTCTTCTCGTGCAAGTGATCGAGCTGGTGTTCGATCTCGACCTTCTCGTTCATAAGCTCGTTGATCTCGGTGCTGATCTTGCGGCCTTTCACCAGCGCCTCGCGCTCGCCTTCGAGCTCCTCCACCACCAAGGCCGTGCGCCAGTTACAGGTCTTCTTGAGCGTCAGGATGTCACCGTAGATGTGATCACCCAGGTAGAGAATTTGCTCACCGGTAAGATCGTTATCTTTTTGAATGATCGAGGCGCAGCCGCCTTGGTACACACCTTTTACCACCGGGCCGTGATGGTTCTTGAGCATGCTGGTTTTGAGGTCCACGCTCAAGAACGGGAGCCGGTCGGTGAAGAAGCGCGGCTTGGTGGCGCTCGTGACCACGAGATCAAATAAATCCGTCCAATGCTTGTGCTGCTTGAGAAACGGCGTGATGGTGTAGTCCAAGAGGAGCTTCGTGTAGTCGTAGTCGGAGTTCGTGATCACCCAGAGCTTCTTCCCGTGCTCCTTCATGCGCTCGAGCTCCTTCACGGCGTGCGGATCCTGGACGATGTACTTCTTCACGTTGGCGCGGACGGCGTCCTTGAGGGTGCCGTCGCGGTGAGAGACGTCGAGGGCCTCGATGAGGTCCGCCTCGATCTGGCGAAACTCCGGGAGCTCGAGGCTCGCATCACTGTTCTTGAGATCTACGATCTGCATGTAGAGGCAGGCGTAGGCGATGGAGAAGGACGTGTCGACGATGGCGTAGCGGTTCGAGTCGTTCAGGTCCACCGAGAGGCCCTGGTAAATTTTCTGCTGACCCTTGAAGTCGATCTCCTGGCCTCCGTGGCGAGACTGCTTGACCTTAGAGTAGAGCGAGAGCTTCAAGACGTTGCCCAGCGGCTTATCGATGACGAGCCCCCGGATGATGCGAGTGTAGTCGAACTTCAGCTGTGATACCGCTTTGGGGTACTTCTTATGGGCCAGGAGTTTCTTCTTGATCTCCTGATACGTCATCTCTTCGAAGGCCTCGGAGTTGTAGCGAACCAAGGTGTAGTCCATGTCGAAGCCGATCGCCTGGATGTGCTTCATGTTCAAAGTTCTGTTTACGTATATTCCCATAAGCCCTCGAGTTTTCGGTGCCTTAATAGTGTCCCAAGGGGCCATGACCCCGTCAAACGAAGAGTTTTTACAGGTGATCTTAGAAATTAATGCAACAGGTCATTTTGTGAACTATAACCTCGCCATCCGAAAACCCAAGGAGTCCCCATGTCTTTGATTCTCAAGCGCAGTCTGTCTCTGACCCTGTCGGTGCTTTCGACTGCCGCAGTGGCGCAGGATAAAGTCGTCTACGGTGTCGATAACCGCCTCGAAGTCTACGAGGCGCCGCAGTCTTTGCAAGTCGTTGCGAGCAGTACCGCCGCCATGATTCCCAACGCCGCGCTGAAGGCCTCAGTCGTGGACGGTGAGACGGTCTACCAAACTCATCAGGGGATCCTTCAGGACGGCGGCATCTGCGAAGACGATCGCTTCGCCAAGCAACCGAACCCTGGCATGTGTTCGGGCTTTCTTGTGGGCCCAGATCTTCTCGTGACCGCAGGCCACTGTGTGAACCGCTCGTCGAGCTGCGAATCCAACGCCTGGGTCTTCGACTTCAAGGTTGAAGCTGGCTCTGATCGTGCGGGTACGAAGGTCCTGGCGAAAGACGTTTATAAGTGTAAGCAGATCATCAACGTAGTCTTGAACAACTTCTCGAAGGCGGACTACGCCTTGATTCAGCTTGAGCGCGTGGCAAGTGACCGTGCACCCTTGAAGTTTAGAAGCGAAGAGAAAGTCTCGGACGGCCAAGGCATCGTGGTCATCGGTCACCCGATGGGACTTCCGACGAAGGTCGCTGACGGCGCCAACGTGCGCGACAACGACCACCCGGAGTACTTCACCGCGAACCTCGACACCTTCGGCGGCAACTCCGGCTCAGCGGTGTTTAACATGAACGACCTCACCGTCGAGGGCATCCTCGTGCGCGGCGAGACCGACTACGTCTACAACGACGACAAGGGCTGCCAGGAAGTCTACAAGTGCGACGACGACAAGTGCCGCGGCGAAGACGTCTCGCGCATCACTTCGATCCTCGAGCTCGCTATGCGCGACAAGGTCCTCGCGGCCGCGGAGAGCGGCGACAAGGCCCTGATCGAAACTTATCTCGCGAAGAAGGGCTGGGTTGATATTTACGACAACGCCCGTGAGTCACTCTTGATCAAGGCGACGAAGGCGCAGTCGAGCGACATCGCGAAGCTTCTCTTGAAAGTCCGCGCGGATGTCGCTCTCACTGACTTGAGCGGCAAAGTCGCGCTTCACCACTTGGCCGAGGCGGCAACAACTGGCGAGGCGGGCGCAGAGATCCTCAAAGCGCTCTCTGAGAAGACGGGCTTCAACGTCGACGCTCGTGATAATGCCGGTGAAACAGCACTCATCAAGGCCGTGAAGAACAACAACACGAAGCTCGTGGAGCTTCTCTTGAACCTCGGTGCCGATGCCTTAGTCACGGACAAGGCCGGGAAGACGGCGCTGAGCTACACGCGCCCGTTCAACCTCTCGCACTTTAAAATGCGCCGACTCCTGAAGCGCTCACTCGCAAAGAACTAGATTAATTTCGTCTGCGGGGCCGGGGGTGGAATCATCCCCGGCCCTTTTTCTTTTTTTTGACGACCCTTCGAGCGCCCAGCTAGGCTTGAAGGATGAAACACTTTGTCTTTTTTCTCACAGCTTTCATTTCATTTTCTACCCATGCCTTCGACGGCTGCTACCGCACCCTCGAGGTCAACGCTTCGCCCGTAGAGCAAGGCAGGGAGGGCGAACAGACGCAGATCTTCACCCTCGAGCAAAACGAGTTCTACTACGACCTCACCTCACGCCGCGCGCTTTCGACCAAAGTGCTCTCGATCTTCACCGGCTTCGATGGCCAGTGGTCGAGCTACTCCAACGGACTTCTGTTCCAGGACCTGGGACAGATCACCGAGACGCCCGATCTTCTACGACACGAAGGGGAGT